>NZ_JBWLUT010000138.1:0-15378 GCF_056504575.1 Blautia sp. CGZ-1-C1 | reverse complement strand
TCGCAGAACCACCTGCCATCTGCAAATTACCACCATTTACAGTAAACATGCTGTCTGTGAATCCTGCTGCACGTTTGATTGTAGTATCTTCCGCTGCAACCAGCATAATATTCTTAGTAGCCGGAACATCTACAGTAGCATTCAGTTCAATCTCACCTTTTACTTTAACATAAGTAGGTGTGCCTGTCAGATCTGTTGTATCCGGTACTGCTGCAAACGCATCTGCAAGAGTTGTATAAGACTGATCACCAACTACGATTGCTGCCGCAGCATCAGCTTCTGCAGCCTGAGCATCTGTTTCATCCTGTGCAGGGGTTTCTTCTTCCTCTGCCGGTGTTTCCTCAGCTGGTGTCTCTGTCGGATCTGCTGCCGGATCTTCCACCGGTGTTTCATCGGCTGGTGCCTCATCGTCTGGTGTCTCTGCTGGATCTTCTGCCGGTGCTTCTGTATCTGCTGCATCAAGTTCTCCGGAAACTTCCTCACTTGCTGCTTCCACTGCTGTATCTGCTGCTGCAAATGCGGCTGTCGGTGCCATTCCCACGGACAATGCACTTGCCATTAATAAAGCAAAAAGTTGTTTTTTTCTCATTTTATGTCCTCCCGTGAATGAGTTTATAATCAAATCTGTTACTGCCTGCTATCCTTCTTTCCTCCCGGGAAGCAGGTGGTAACCCCAAATCTGAGATGAAGTATATCACATCTTTCAGAAAAAATCAATGTTACTGTTGGCTATGGACGCACCTGTCCATTTCCATAAATAATATATTTCGTTGTGGTCAGAGCCTGCAGTCCCATCGGTCCTCTCGCATGAAGCTTCTGCGTACTGATACCAATCTCTGCTCCAAAGCCAAACTCAAAGCCATCCGTAAATCGTGTAGAAGCATTCACATAAACCGCTGCCGCATCCACTTCGTCCAGGAACTTCTGTGCATGCTCATAATTATTTGTGATAATAGCCTCTGAATGCTTGGTATTATACTTATTAATATGAGCAATTGCCTCTTCCACAGAAGAAACCACTTTGATTGAAAGAATATAATCCAGATATTCCTTTCCCCAATCCTCTTCTGTAGCATGTACCGCTCCCGGAATCAGATCATATGCCGCTTCATCTGCACGGATTTCCACATGTTTCTCCTGAAGGCGTTTCGCAAGGACAGGAAGAAATGCATCTTTGATATCTTTATGTACAAGAACGGACTCGCAGGCATTGCATACACCAACTCTCTGAGTTTTTGCATTAATAATAATGTTTGCCGCCATCTGCAGATCTGCTGTCTCATCTACATACGTATGACAGTTACCTGTACCTGTCTCAATAACAGGAATGGTACTCTGTTCTACTACCGCTTTGATCAGGCCTCGTCCTCCACGTGGGATAAGCACATCCACATATTGATTCATCTTCATAAATTCAGCCGCTGTCTCTCTTGAAGTGTCAGAAATAAGCTGAATTGCATTCTCTGTCACTCCCTGCTCTTTCAGAGTTTCTCTGATGCAGTTTACGATTGCTTCATTTGAATGGATTGCATCGCTTCCGCCTTTTAAAATCACTACATTACCTGTCTTAAAGCATAACGCAAATGCATCCGCTGTCACATTTGGTCTTGCCTCGTAGATAATTCCAATTACGCCAAGCGGTACTCTTTTCTGTCCGATAAGTAACCCATTCGGACGTTTCTTCATTCCCATCACTTCTCCGATCGGATCTTCCAGAGCAGAAACCTGTCGCAGCCCCTCTGCCATTCCTTCAATTCTGCTCTCTGTAAGGAGAAGTCTGTCAATAAGTCCCTCTGGCATATGATTACGTTTTCCTTCTTCTACATCCAGTGCATTGGCACTGATCAATGTCTGCGCATCTTTTACCAGTCTGTCTGCCACTGCAAGAAGCACTTCATTCTTCTTGTTTGTGGAAAGATTTCTCATTTCTGTTTCGGCTGCCTTTGCATTCATGCCAAGGCGATTCAGCATCTCATTCATGTCCCGGTCTCCTTTCAGTCAGTAAGATAGCATGTCTCCTCTTCTGTTACCACGATCTGCGGGCAGATATCTGTAGGTTCTGTCGGAACCTCCGGCAACATCTGAAAAGAAAATGCGACAGCAACCCGCTCAAGCTGCGGATGCTTCTCAAGATAGCGGTCATAAAATCCTCCGCCATATCCAACCCTGTGATTCTCTCTGTCAAAAGCCACGCCTGGCATGATCATAAGAGCCTCTGGCCATTCAACAATCTCCCCCGATGCCGGTTCGGGAATCCCAAAGTATCCAGGTTCAAGCTGTGAAAAATCGGTCAGTTTATAAAATACCATATCCTTTTCCACAACCTTTGGAACTGCAACTTCCTTTCCGGCCTTCCATGCCTCTTTTATAAGATACTCCGTTACAACTTCATGATTGTAATCTGCATATACCAGAATCTGACTGGCGTTTTTGAATGCAGGAAGCGCTGTCACTCTTTCGGTGATTATAAGACTCATAGTTCTTATCTGCTCATCACTGCGCAGCTTTCTTTCTGCAAAAATTTTCTTTCTAATGTCTTTTTTTGATTCCATATCTCTCACCCAGATTAACGATACTTCCATCTTCCTGTTTTACATCAATATTATCAAGCTGAGAACGCAGATTCATGCGGACAGATGCCAGATACTCCTTACGGAGCAGATCTCTCTCTTTTTTCTCTTCTTCTGTAAGTCCTACGCTCTTCGCTTTATGTGCAAGTGCATTAATACGGTCAATCTTTTCGACTTCCATAGTATTTCTCCATTTCTTAGCTATATATTTAATTTCTTTATTTCACAAGAAAGTATCCTGTTTGTAGACCTCTTACAACAGTCTGTCAATAATATCGATCAGGTAAACTTCCTCTTTGGACTGGCTTACAAACAGTGTGCCGTAATTACGTCCTTCTGTAATCTTATGGATGATATGGAAATCTGCTCCATTTGCAATTACCATATCCACGCCTGCTGCTGATGCAATCTGTGCAGCAGTCAGCTTTGTAGCCATTCCTCCGGTTCCTACCTTACTTCCTGAAGTTCCTTTTCCCATGTTGAGCAGTTTATCATCCAGGTTCTCTACCACATCAATAAATTTCGCATTCGGGTTTGTGTTCGGATCATCTGTAAAAAGTCCGTCGATATCAGATAACAAAATCAGCAGATCAGCCTGAACAAGAGCTGCAACCACTGCCGACAGTGTATCATTATCACCGAATTTCTCCAGGTTCTGAAGCTCATAGGTAGAAATAGAGTCGTTCTCATTTACAATAGGGATAACTCCCAGACTCAGCAATTCATTAAAGGTATTCTGCGCATTCTTTCTGTTGATATTATTTACCATCGTATTTTTGGTCATCAGAATCTGTGCAGATGGCTGATTATACTCTGAAAAAAGTTTCTGATAGATCATCATCAGTCTGGCCTGTCCTACTGCCGCACAGGCCTGCTTTCCTTTAAGTTCCGTCGGCTTTTCTTTCATTCCAAGTGCGGCAACTCCTGTTGCAATAGCACCTGAAGAAACAAGAATTACATCTTTTCCCTGATTACGCAGATCACTGAGTTCTCTTGCAAGAACTTCCAGCTTGCGGAGGTTCAGTCTGCCTGTCTCCGGATGTGTCAGGGAAGAGGAACCAATTTTGATTACAATACGTTTTTTATTCTTAAGTCTTTCCCGATAATTCATTCTTTTGTTACTCCATTTATATAACTTTAATTTTTGACGCTCTCTAACGAGTAATTCCAAGTTCATCCAGCGCTTTTGCCTGTTTCGCTTCCATAACAGTCGCTTCTTCAGATGTCATATGATCATATCCAAGAAGGTGAAGCATACTGTGCGCCACCAGGAAACAGAACTCTCTGGTTACACTGTGTCCGTATTCCTCTGCCTGTGCAAACACCTTATCCACTGAAATCATAATGTCTCCCAAAAGGAGTTCATCGGTGTCAAGGTCAAAATAGGATTCATCTTCTTCTACGATTTCATATCCTGCCGGTGTCTCAAAAGGAATCATGGGAAAAGAAAGTACATCTGTCGCCCTCTCAATATCACGAAACTCTGTGTTAACTCTCTTAATCTCCTCATTATCTGTAAGCACCAGGTTCACCTGCGCCTCATAGGGACATTCTTCCATTTCAAGAACCTTATCGGCTACTTTTACTGCCAGAGTCTCATAATCGATTCCCAGTTCCCGGTCTGTCTCATAATCGATCTGCATATTCATCGTTCATTTCCCCCGTTTCTGCGTCTTGCCGGTCTTTCAGGCTTTTGTTTCTTTTCATAATCATCATACGCCTGAACGATCTGCTGTACCAGCGGATGACGGACAACGTCTTTGCTGGTAAGCTGACAAAAACCAATATCATCTATTTTCTTCAGTACTTTCATTGCTACATCAAGTCCTGACGTAGCATCTCTTGGAAGGTCCTTCTGGGAAGCATCTCCTGTAATGATTACTTTAGAGCCGAATCCTATACGCGTCAGGAACATTTTCATCTGTGCAGGAGTCGTATTCTGCGCCTCATCAAGGATGATAAATGCATTATCAAGTGTACGTCCTCGCATATAGGCAAGAGGTGCTACTTCAATCAGACCACGTTCCATATTCCTGGCAAAGCTGTCAGCTCCCATGATCTGATACAATGCATCATAAAGCGGTCTCAGGTATGGATCGACCTTGCTCTGAAGATCTCCCGGGAGAAAACCCAGCTTCTCTCCTGCTTCGATTGCCGGACGTGTCAGAATAATTCTGCTGACCTCCTCGTTTCTGAAAGCAGTTACCGCCATCGCCATTGCCAGATAAGTTTTACCTGTACCGGCAGGACCTACGCCAAAGACAATCATCTTCTTACGAATCTGTTCTACATAATCCTTCTGTCCAAGTGTTTTCGGTTTAATAGGTCTTCCCTGAATCGTATTGCATATAAAATCTTTATCTATCTCAGTAAGAACCTCATTTCTCTGCTCCATTGCCAGAGAAAGAGCATAATTTATGTTCTGTCTTGTGATCGTGTTGCCTCTCTTTGCAAGCACCACAAGCTCTTCTATTAATTTCTTCGCAGAAGATGTGCTCTGTTCATTGCCAAGTATCTTAAGAATTCCGTCTCTGGAAATCACCGTTACGTTCAGTGTTCTCTCAATCAGTTTAAGATGCTCGTCAAACTGGCCAAATACATTTGATTCCAGATCAGCAGGCACTTCTGTGTGTAATTCAATAATGTTACCAGCCATCCTGTGATGTCCTTTCATGTACATAATTCTGGATTACCATTCGCCTGGGCTGTTGCCCGCGAAAGAACCAGATGTGTCTATTGTAACACCTCCTTGCAAGTTTTTAAATAAAAACTTCCCTCATTTACCTATTATTTTGTGAAGTTTCTGTGTCGGCATTTATCGTCAATATAGCATAGAACCTGTTTAGTTACTGTTCACACGACACTATCCCGCGAGGTGTTTTGGCATGAAAATGCCAAAATCCCGAGACATACGGCGCGAATTTATGCGATCAGCATAAATTCTGTGCATCGCGAAGCGTGTTACTGAGAACGAAGTGAACAGTAATCCTGTTTACAGGTCAAACTCCCTCACCGGATTTTTGTATCTTTCTCCTTTATCACCTGTTCTTTACCAATCTGTTCTACGACTTGTATGGTTCCCCTCGTAATGCAAGACTGTCCGGTAATTCTGGTTGTTATATTAGTTTTTAAAATCTTCAGATTATCTTCCAGAAGTTTTTTCTCGTATTTTTGTAATTGCTGTGCAGCCTCCCCATTGGCCGCTTCCGGCGTATAAGTTTCTTCTTTTGATTCATAATTTACAACTTTTGCCCGTCCTATCCATACAGGCAGCAGAAAATTTTCTGTAATATGCAGAGGTTCTTCCTCCGTAACACATCGCTGACTTTGAACCACCGGTCCGTATAATCCAAGATACCATTGTCCTATGCGAAAGTATAATCCACGTTTTATTTTTCCAGCTGGTTTTTCCACCGGATGCTTCATTGAAAATTCCTGATAATATGAAATCTGTCTGGAAATAAAAATGTCTGCATCTGCATGAACATATTCATTTCTCACGATTTCCTGGCTGTCATTCATAATATGAAGTTCTCCGGATACCAGAAGTTCCCCTTTTTTACATACATCCCCGGGGTTCTTTACAGGTACTCCACAACGAACGATCATATCCGTAATTATCCCTTCTTTATCTGCGATCAAGTCACAAGGACTTGTATCCGCAGAATCTTCTTTTTCAGTAATTCCCTCCTGAAGTTCGAGAATCAGACGGGTTCCTTCTATCCTTGCAGATACCCATGTAGTTTCTGTGAATTTTCTTCGTACTGCTGCCGCAAGCTCAGAACAATTCACTTTCTTTTTCGCCATTCCGTGAACGATACCCTGTTCATCAAGGAAATCCAGTATCTCTCCTGTACCGTTTCGGACATTTCCCTCTATATGAATATTCCAGATTCTCCCCGTCATAAAAAATATCAGAACACATCCAAGAAGCATTCCTGCAAAAAAAGCTTTTCTTTTTTTATTTGCGAAAAAAAAGAAGGGCATTCCCCGTTTTTGTATAATCTGAATATGTACACCTGTTTTACTCCGAACCGGTCTTAAGCGCCAGAAATCTCCTGCCCGCATTTGAGCAGTAACCTGATCATTATTTTTGTACTGTATTTTCTCCATATAAATCTTTCTGCTTCTGCAGAGATTTAAAAAGCGTTCCGGATATTCTCCTCTCACAAGAATGATTATGTAACCATATATTAATTTCAGGATTTTTTCCATTCCCACCACCTGATTTTTATGTCATCTGCTTCTTTGGATAAATACCTGAGATATTCCCGGTCACCTTCATTGCGCTGGAAGTATACCAGAGAATCTCCAGATTTTTTCCACAGATGCTTACCTTTCCCCGAAGAGACCGGACTACAATTTCTGTAGGTGTATATCTGGAAATAGACTTATAATTCTCAATGAGAATTTCCATTGAACCAGTCATAGTAATAATCGTTTCACTATATGCCAGATCAGGAGGAATCTCTAACGCTGATACCATCTGTTCCTTCCACCGTCCCAATTTTCCCATAAAAAAATCCCTCCGGCTTTTAGTATCAGTCTATGCCAGAGAGATTATACAAATTCCAGTTTAACGAAACAGAACCATAGAAAACCACAGAATGGTATTTCCTCCAAGATTATATTCCATAGATTCGCGCTCTACGATCTCATTTACTACCACGCCATGGCTCTCCAGACATGGATGCATCCGCTCTGGATGCCTGCAGGGTTTTCCTTCCTTGTATGCGCATTTTTCACAGATATCGCAGGATTCTGTCGAAAGGATATATGTCTCATATCCTTCCCTGTTCAGGTATTTTCCCACCTCTGTGGTCAGATCTTCGTGCGCATGTCTGGTAGATAACATTTCTTCCATATTCATAATATCCGAAACTTCCGCCACACTGGAAAAGAAAACAGCCTGTGGAAAACTTCTTATTTTCTTTTCACATTCCTCTAAAGTACCCACTGCCGGCGGACAGGCCCAGGTAGAATCATAACGCTCACATTCTTCTCTGCAGATCGTACGCACGCGCTCTTCTACCCCAATATCCTTCGTATCAAGCAAACGATATTCAAAAATAGGATATTGCGAAATAAACTCTTCAAATTTTTCTGTATTCATGTCTTTTGTCTTCTTTCATTTTATATTCGTATTGTGCAGCACTCATATTATAAGATGTCAGGATCAAAAGATCAGAAAGTCGTTCGTGCTTGCACGATAAGACTTTTGAACTTAACATCATTATAATATCCTATCAGATATTCACCATCCGCAGAAATCCCGCATTTATTTGTGATATGGCTCATGGTTCATGATGCGGTAACTTCTGTATATCTGTTCCAGAAGAATCATCTGCATCAACTGATGAGGAAATGTCATCTTTGAAAAACTCAGCTTATAATCCGCACGTTTTAACACCCTGTCGCTTAATCCCAGTGATCCGCCGATTACAAAAGCAATGGAGCTGATACCAGAAACCCCCAGTTTTTCAATCTTTTCAGAAAGCTCTACCGAATCCAGCATTTTTCCATCAATTGCCAGCGCGATCACATAGTCCTGCTCCCGGATATGCTTCATCAGACGCTCTCCCTCTGTATCTTTGATCTGTATATTTAATGCTTCCGATGCCTTATCAGGTGTTTTCTCATCGGCTACCTGACAGAAAGTCAGTTTACAGTATCTGCTGAGTCGTTTCGCATATTCTGCAATTCCATCGGATAAATATTTCTCTTTAATCTTTCCAACTGTAATAATACGGATTTCCATTATTTAATCTTCCTTACTTCTAATGTGTCAACAAAGTTACTGTCCACTTCGTGAACAGTAACTCGACAAATTCTAATTCAAAGCAAAAGCCACTAATATTGCAGATAATACTCCATCGTAGTCACTTTACTGACCTTACCATTGGCAGCTACAAGAATCACATTTAATTTATGATATCCAACAGGCATGGATATTGGCTGTTCATAAAGTGTACTGTTAATATCCGGCTGAGAATCAAACGCGTAATATGCCTTACATCCATCCGGCACAGTCACTTTTATTTTGGTTTTCTTATCATAATCGCCGGACTTTGGTGTTACCTCTGGTGCATCTGGTGTCTTCAGAACAATCACATATTTTCTGTAGATCATATCACTCTCAATGCCTTTATCATTCACACCAATCGCTTTAACTTCTGTCGTTCCCTCTCTCAAAGTAATCGGCTCTGTATACAACGCACTGTCTTTTGTAGGTACACTTCCATCCAGAGTATAATAAATCCGGGCATGATCTGCCCTCAATTCCAGAGTCTGTACCGATGCATAAGTACCCGACGCAGGATTTGACACAGGAGTTTCGCAGATATAATCACTGCATTTATCCTGAACTTCCTTACTTGCATGTTTCAGTACATTTCTTACTTCCTCAGTATTTCCGTTCTGTACAAGAAACTCCACATATTCCCTGTATAATGACACTCCGGCAGTTTTATTACGTATAAAAGGTTTCAAAACAAGAATTGCTGATTTCCTGTCTCCCAGCTTCTCCATACTCTTCGCCAACAAGAGATTTGCAGCCTCACTTTCCGGTTTCAAATCAAGGGCATCTTCCGCAATCTTTAATGCCCTTTCATAATTCTGCTGTTCATACTGCCTCTTTGCGCCGGAATACAAAGCCGAAAAAGAATGTAACTGCCGATAACACAGTGCCCCCAGCAATATTGCCGCAAATGCCACAAGACATATCAGCTGTTTTTTACTGATATGTCTGATATATCGTTTTTTTCTCTTCCATTTTTTTAATTTATTAAAATATTTAAACTTGGATTTCTTCTGTGGCGGACGATTCTGCTGTTCTTTCTTCATAAGTGTTTCTACAGAATCAAACTCTTTTACCCAAGGTATCTCTGCAAGACAATACGGGCAATACAAAGACCCCTTCTCCACTTCTTTGTGACATTTCGGACATTTCATAGGCAGTCCTCACTTACTGGTTCTCAAGATAATTCTGAAATTCTTCCATAGACATAAGAACTTTTCTCGGTTTAGTCCCTTCTTCCGGACCAACTACACCTGCATCGCAAAGCTGATCCATAATTCTGGCAGCACGATTAAAGCCAATTTTAAACATTCTCTGAAGCATGCCAATGGAAGCTTTCTCTTTTTCAATGATAAACTTACCAGCTTCCTCGAAATGTACATCCCTGTCATCACCAGACATTCCTGCTGCTGTTACAGGAGAGTTCACCTGCTGCTCAATCTGCTGGTTATATTGTACTCCCGGATTCTTATCTGCAAGAAACTCAACCACCGCACTGACTTCATCATCAGAAACAAACGCTCCCTGAAGTCTCGCCGGTTTCTGATATCCCTGTGGATAAAAGAGCATATCACCTTTTCCAAGAAGTTTCTCTGCCCCATTCATATCCAGGATTGTTCTGGAATCGACACCAGAGGATACAGAAAAAGCAATTCGAGAAGGCATGTTCGCCTTGATCAGACCGGTAATAACGTTTACAGATGGTCTCTGTGTCGCAATGATCAGATGAATACCGGCAGCACGCGCAAGCTGAGCCAGACGGCAGATCGCATCTTCCACCTCACCCGGTGCAACCATCATAAGGTCTGCAAGCTCGTCCACAATGATTACGATCTGAGGCATCTTCACCGGTTCTTCTTCCGCTCCTGCCTCCTTGATCTGTTCTGCTTTTCTGTTATATTCATCCAGATTACGCACACCATACTCTGCGAAAGTATTGTAACGATTTGTCATCTCCTGTACCGCCCAGTTTAAAGCTCCTGCCGCTTTTTTCGGATCTGTTACGACCGGAATAAACAGGTGCGGAATTCCATTATAAACACTAAGTTCTACTACTTTAGGGTCAATCATAATAAGCTTTACTTCTTCAGGTTTCGCTTTATATAAAATACTGATGATCAAAGTATTGATACATACGGATTTACCGGAACCTGTTGCACCGGCGATCAGAAGATGCGGCATCTTCGCAATATCCGTTACAACTGTCTTTCCTGCAATATCCTTACCTACAGCAAAAGATAGCTTGGATTTCGCTTTCTGGAACTCTTCTGACTGAAGCAGATCCCTGAGCATAACCGTACTGTTCTCTTTATTCGGAACCTCAATTCCTACCGCTGCCTTTCCCGGAATCGGTGCCTCAATACGGATATCAGGAGTTGCAAGGTTAAGCTTGATGTCATCTGCAAGACCAACGATCTTGCTGACCTTCACTCCCATCTCCGGCTGGAGTTCATAACGGGTAACCGTAGGACCACAGCTTACATTCGTCACTGTCACATTTACTCCGAAGTTATGTAATACTTCCTGAAGCTTCTGTGCTGTTTTACGCAGATATGCATCAGAATCTCCCTGTGATTTATTGCTTCCTTTTTTAAGAAGATTTAATGTAGGAAATTTGTATTCTTTTTTTACGGCTTCTTCCTGCTGGATAATCTCATGCTGAATATTTACAATTCCGCTCTGGATCTCTTTCTGAGAAGGTTCAGGGTTCCTCGACAGCCTGCCGTGGTGCCTTCTCCTCCTGAAAAGGGGGCACATCCTCCGGCACTTTCGCTTGTTCAGAAGACCTGGAAACAGTGTCTGCGTAAGCCTCTTCTTTCTCAGCAAATAAATCTTCTTCCTGAGGAATATTCTCATTTTCGTATATATCTGATGTAGTATCAGCTCTGTGAATTTCAAAATTCATCGGGGAACTCATATATTTTGTCGCAGTTTCATCCTGCTCCTGATTTATATTCTCATGAGCTGTATCAGTACCTGCATCTTCTGATGACATTTCCGATGCTCTCTTGATACCGTCTTTTCTTCTTCACTGATTCTTTTTTTCTTTTCTCTTCGGTTTCTCCTCCCGGATATCCTGTCAGTTTGGTACCTTCAAGAAATCCACCTTTTTTCATTTTTTTCGCTTCAGCCGGATCAAGAAGGCAGTCACCATCTGAAATCTCATCATCTCCGATCTCCTCTTCCAGTCTGCGGATTCGTTCTTCACGTCTTTCTTCACGCATAAGCTGGCGTTCACGGGCACGCTCCTCCCTGCGCATCGCACGCTCAGGCTGTCCCTGAACATATCGTGTATGTCCCTCTTTTACAAAATCACATATCTTTATAACGATCATAGTTATAAAATCCAGCAGCGAACGCTGTGTAATAATGATCATGCAGACAACAAACGCCAGAATAATGATAACATAACCACCAATCGTACCAAATGCAGATGTGATTGAAATACAGATTGCTCCACCAATCAGTCCGCCTCCAGTTTTATAATCCGCGCTTAATGAAAAGTAATCCAGCAAAGTCGTGCTTTTCATATAGCCATCCGTAAGAAGCTGTGCAGCTCCGCACATAAATAAAAACATTACAAATGCTGCCGCAAGTTTCTTATATGCCAGACGATTCGTCCTGTTGATCAGAATAAAAGCCGCTTCTAAAAAGAACACGATTGGAAATAAATATGCCATCAGGCCCATCAGTCCAAAACAGAAGTTACTGATCGCATCTCCTACAAAACCTCCCACGCCAAAATTGCTTGCCATCAGAATCACGCAGGCTGCCAGGATCACAAATATTATAATCTCTGTCTGAAATTTACCTACTTCCTGCTCCATAGCCGTCGGCTTTTTCGCATTCCTTGTATTTTTTGTACCTTTCCCCGAACGTCCGGTATTCTTACTCTTTGATGCTGCCATTATAAGGCTTCCCTCCTTAATTCTCTTTTATATCTCTCACGAATAATTCCTTCGTTTGCCGTACATACCTGAAACCTCCGATACTCCCGGCCTCATATCCTAGAAATCACCTTATTAGTATACTGGCCCTTATAAAACAAAATTCAACGCCAGTGTAATAATACCGACCGCAAATGAATAATATGCAAAATAACGCAGTTTCATATTCTGAGCCATCGCAACCGTACTTCGTATCACAAGACAGCCCACAAATCCTGCAATAACCATTGCAAATACATACGCAAAACCAAGTCCAACTGTCATCTCAGAAGCACCGAAATTTCCTATCTCAGTAAAAAAAGCGCCTACGATTGCAGGAAGGCTCATAAATACTGAAAAACGCACCGCAAATTTACGATTATATCCACATAAAAGTGCAGCGCATAATGTAAGTCCCATTCTTGAAATGCCCGGAAAAACCGCAAGTCCCTGACAGATACCAAGCCACATGGCGCTGTCATAAGAAGCCTCTTTCGGACCTTTTTTTCCACCGGACTTATTCAGATCAGTTACCAGAAGCAGTACTCCCGTAAGTAAAAATCCAATTCCCGGAACGATTGGCGAATCAGCCGCCAAAAGCGCCAGTCTCCTTCCTGTGAATCCCAGAAGTGCTGTCGGAATCATTGAAATAACAAGAAGTGCCCCTAATTTCCGATATGTTCCCGTCACGATTCTTGCATAATTCAGATTCTTACCGGTTCTTTTGTTATAGATATAAATATTCAGATTCCCGATAAGATCCATAAACATTCCCAAAAGTTCCAGAGCTATCTTCTTTAAATCTTTCCGAAACAAAAATATAATTGCAGCAGCAGTCCCCAGATGGAGTATCGCTTCCAGCAGCAAGCCTGTTCCATGATTTATTCCCATAAGCTGTTCCAGTGCGCACAGATGTCCCATACTGCTGACAGGAAGAAATTCCACCACTGCCTGAATAACAGCCAGCAAAATTAAATATACAACTATCATAAACTGATCCTTTTTCCGTTTCCCGATGTTCCTTAGTACATCATTTCGCAGATACACTGTTCCTTACACCAAATACGAAGATACACTAATTATTCATCGATTAGTTTGTTCATTGCTGCTTATCCCGTTCTCAGCAACTGATTTATACTGTATGTCTTTTGCTACTACATGCATAAATAAACAGTAACTCTTTCCCGACAATTATATTTATTATAGCACATTTAAAGATAGTTTACAACCAAAAAGCCCCCTGACTGAAAAACCAGCCAGAGAGCCCTGCGTTTGGACATTCAAGAGAATTTCTTAATAAATTCTCAATTATTTATTTTTAAGATATTCGTCGATACCTCTGGCACCAGCTTTACCTGCACCCATAGCAAGGATAACTGTAGCTGCACCTGTAACAGCATCACCACCGGCATATACGCCGTCTTTGGATGTCTTACCTGTTTCTTCTTCGGCGACGATACATCTTCTCTTGTTGATCTCAAGACCTTTTGTTGTGGAAGAGATCAGTGGGTTTGGTGAAGTACCAAGGGACATGATAACTGTATCTACATCCATGTCATATTCAGATCCTGGAATCTCAACCGGGCGTCTTCTTCCTGAAGCATCCGGCTCACCAAGTTCCATCTTAACAACCTTCATACCTTTTACATGACCATTTTCATCAACAAGGACTTCCTTCGGGTTAGTAAGAAGATCAAAGATGATTCCTTCTTCTTTAGCGTGATGAACTTCTTCTGCTCGTGCAGGAAGCTCTGCTTCACTTCTTCTGTATACGATATGTACTTCAGCGCCAAGTCTTAAAGCTGTTCTTGCAGCATCCATAGCAACGTTACCGCCACCTACAACTGCAACTTTCTTGCCGGCTGCGATCGGTGTATCATAAGACTCATCGAAAGCTTTCATCAGGTTGCTTCTTGTAAGGTACTCGTTAGCAGAGAATACACCACTTGCATTCTCTCCCGGGATGCCCATAAACATTGGAAGACCTGCACCTGATCCGATAAATACAGCTTCAAATCCTTCATCCTCGATCAGCTGATCGATTGTTGTGGATTTACCGATTACTACGTTAGTCTCAAATTTAACACCTAATTCTTTAACTTTCTCAATCTCTTTCTTAACAACTTTCTGTTTCGGAAGACGGAATTCCGGAATACCGTAAACAAGAACGCCGCCAAGTTCATGAAGAGCTTCGAATACAGTTACATCATATCCTGCTTTCGCAAGGTCACCTGCACAGGTAAGTCCGGAAGGACCAGAGCCGATAACTGCAACTTTATGTCCGTTCTTAACTTCTGCTCCTGCCGGTTTGATGTCATGTTCCAGGGCATAGTCAGCGACAAATCTCTCCAGTTTACCGATAGAAACGGCTTCACCTTTAATGCCACGGATACATTTACCTTCGCACTGTGATTCCTGAGGACATACACGTCCGCAGATAGCCGGAAGTGCGGAAGATAATCCGATTACTTTATACGCTTCCTCAATCTTGCCTTCTTTGATCTGTTCAATAAATCCAGGAATGTTGATGGATACAGGGCAGCCTTCTACACATTTCGGTTTCTTGCAGCCTAAGCATCTCTGTGCTTCTTCCATTGCTTCTTCCTGATTGTATCCAAGACAAACTTCTTCAAAGTTTGTTGCACGTACCTTCGGATCCTGCTCTCTTACAGGAACTTTCTTTAACATCTTTGCATCTGCCATTACTTGTCACCTCCGCACTGTCCGCATCCACCGTGGTGGGTATCGCCTTCCTGAAGCTTCAGTAATGCACGGCCTTCTTCGGTCTTGTACATCTGGCTTCTCTTCATAGCCTGATCGAAATCAACGAGATGTCCGTCGAATTCCGGTCCGTCTACGCAGGCAAATTTGATCTCATCGCCAACCTGAAGGCGGCATGCTCCACACATACCAGTTCCGTCAACCATGATCGGATTCATGCTGACAATTGTATGAATGCCAAGTTTCTTAGTAAGAAGACAGACAAATTTCATCATGATCATTGGTCCGATAGCAACACAGACATCATACTGTTTGCCTTCATTTGTTACCAGATCCTCAAGAGTCTTGGTAACCATACCGGAAC
>NZ_JBWLUT010000137.1:0-13502 GCF_056504575.1 Blautia sp. CGZ-1-C1 | reverse complement strand
ACATCTATATTTTTGATATGCATCTTCTAGTTCCTGATATTGCTGCTCTACAGCTCTATTTTTCACCTCCAAAATATTTTTTTCTATATTAACACTTTTAACAAAAAAAAACATAAATAAAATCATCAATACTACGGCAATTCCTGATACTACTACTATAGTAATTACCAGATTCTCTATTTTAAGGATTTTATTTTGTATGCTTAGTAAAAAATACAAAAGTATATATTCGACTAATGCAAAACCATAGAAAAATTTTTGATTACCTCTAAAAATGTCACCAGCATATTTATTTACGCGAAACAATTTTAATAACAAAATTATCACAACGCTTATAACCAGCAAATAAATTCCTGAGCTATAAGAGTGCATATTTTGGAAATAAATATATTCTCCTATTTTTCTTTTTTTAATCACGCAAACTGTGATAATATATAATAATTTTAATAGCCCTATATTAGTCAAATATAAAAATTCCCAAATATAAGATTGAATAAATGTGCACCGAAAAAAAATTGTCAAAAATATCGGAAGATATAGATTTCCAAATACTATTACATTTCCAGATATATACGCTGTCCAATATTGACAGGTCACAAGAACAACAATCATAACAAAAAAAAGCACACTTTGAAAATTTCTTATTCTTTTTAACCTAACTACACAATCCGGTATTAAACATATTCCCACCAGCACCAGTAATATAATAAGTATTGTTTTTTTTGTCTCTATATTATTTTCTAAATATGATCCGCAAAATGAATATGCTGTAAAATATAACAGTATAATTAATATTATCTTCCATACCGTTTTATCTTTTTCAGTTTCCATACTTCTTTTCGGAAACATCTGTCCAAATATCCAGACACCTATCCCAGTCTCCATAAACGTTGCCAGTCCATACAATAAAACTTTCAGCATTCTTCATACCCCCCAGTAATTCAGAATTGCTTCTCTGACACCTTTGAATCTTTCTCTGCCAACTGTAATAATATTACCGTCCCGCATATAAAGATCCCTTCCTTTCATCTTCATCACATGTTGGATGTTTGCAAGATATCCTCTGTCAGATATAATAAATTCTTTTGAATTCAGTTCCTTTTCTACTGTTGACAGACTTGCTCTGATCTTTACTTCCCCACGCCTGTGCACAAAAATGACATATTTTCCTTCTTTTTTCATATAGAAAGTATCAGAATATGCCAGTTTTTCAACTTCATTTCTTTTATTTATGATATAGTACCGCTCTTCTTTCTCCATAATTCCAGGAAGAAGCGCATCATAAGCCTGCGGAAGTTTTTCCTTCAGACACTCTTTGGGGATATAACGATAGGTGTTTACCTCATATGCTTCTATTGCATAATCCACAAAATTTGTAATAAATATAATAACCGGATCCGCAGTAAAGCTCTGCGAATTTCCCTCGCTGCCTCTATTCCGTTTTCTCCAGGCATCCGGATATCCAGAATATACATATCGAATTTTTCTTCATTCAATCCCAGCAGAAACCATTCCACATTCTGGTATATCGTTACCGTGCAATCTACGTTTTTCTCTGCAAAATACTGTTCTGTGATATCCTTTTCTTTTTTCAGATACATTTCGTCATCATCCAGAATCATTATTCTTATCATAGCAATTATTCCTCCATGAATGTATAAAATCTGAATTTCTTCACATCATAAAAATAACTTTCATCCTTATTGATGACCAGCTCATAAACCTCGATATCCCCTTTGGTTGTCACATCAGTTCTGTGATACTGATAAATGTATCTGCCTTCCTCATGGTTTTTTACCTTTCTGATGATATCATCCACCAGTTCTCCGATTGTCATCGGACTGTCTCTGGAAGGTCTCCATCTTCCAATCATACCACGAACCTGTGACTTGGTCAGTTTAATTCTCTTTCCAAGAAGATATCCTTTCGGGAAAAAGTCTTCTCTGGTCTTTCCTGTCTTTTTTAATATCTCACGTATTGTCTTATTTTCTTCATCTAAAGCAAATCCCATATTAGCATAAGCCTGCATATGAAGCAACGCTAATTCGAGATATTTACTGTTTTCAGATTCTTTATTCCATAACAGTAATTTGTCCAGACTTTTATATACAGTTTCTCTGATTGTAATTCCCTGATTTTGCAAAGTCTGCAAAGAAAACATCATGGTATACAAATCCTTTGTATATTCGTCCATATTCCTATATTCCTCCTGTCATAAAACATATCAAATTTGATTAGTCGCTTGTCATTTATATCCTTATACATATTTAATTCCGTCTGTTAAACTTTATCAAAGGAAAGGATTTTTATTTATGAAAAACAATACTATCGGAAAAAGAATTGCAGAAGCTCGGATCAACAGAAATATTACCCAGGAACACCTGGAAGAATTAAGTGGTTTATCTGTAAGTACGATCAGCCGGATTGAAACAGGTAAGTATATGCCTACTATTGAAAATCTCCTTAAGCTTTCTGAAATTCTTGATGTGGGACTTGACTATTTTCTTTATGATCTGCTTCCTCATAATAAAGATATTCAAAGCCCGGCTATTCAGGATGCGATTTCAATCATGAATCAAATGGGTGAACGCCAGACTGAATACATTGTAAAAATACTGAAAATATACCAGTCCTCTCATCAGGATTAAATATAATTACAATTCGACAATTTTCGTGTTTTTGTCCTCGAAAAGCATTTTTCTGACCTCGAAGCAACAATCAGGAAATGCTTTTTATTTTTTCTGTTTCATGTTTACATTTTTCCCTTTTCTCACTCTTTATAAGATGTATCACCGGTGAGCAAATAAATAATCAAATTTCAGGAGGATGAAAAAATGACAAAAACAGAAAAAGCAGTAACATGGGCAATTGAAATCGCAAACGATCCGGCACACGGATATGATCAGGATAACAGATGGGGACCGGACTACGATTGTTCTTCACTGGTAATCTCCGCATGGCAGCAGGCTGGTGTTCCTGTAAAAACAAAAGGAGCTTATAATACCAAAAGTATGAAGTCTGTTTTCCTGTCTTGCGGATTCAAAGACGTTACTTCCAGTGTTAATCTTGACAACGGAAGCGGTATGAAACGCGGTGATGTACTGTTAAACATTGCACGCCATACAGTTATGCATATCGGCAACGGCAAAGTAGTTTCTGCCAGTATAAATGAAAATGGTGGAGCCCACGGTGGTACTCCGGGTGACCAGAATGGCAACGAAATTAAAATCCAGAATTACTACAACTGCCCGTGGGATTGTGTTCTTCGTTATAATGAAGATTCTACATCTACGGATCCAGAACCACAGCCAACTACTGGAAATGCCAAAATCCGCAAAGGTCAGAGTTATGCCAATAAATTTGCCAATACTGGCATCTCCATTACCGGGAAAAGAGATGCTGCCACTAAGAAAGCAGCTATTAAAGTTCTTCAGACAGCTCTGAACAAAGATTATGGTGCCGGTCTGGATGTAGACGGTATCTGGGGAACTAACACAAGCAATGCCCTTGGTAAACATTACGTAAAAAGCGGTGAAACCCAGTATATGGTAACTGCCACTGAGATTCTCCTTCTTTTACGTGCTTATGATCCAAACGGTGTAGAGATTCCTGGTACCTTTGGCTCAGGACTTCTCTCTGCTGTAAAGGCATTCCCGAAGGCACAGGGCTTAACGGTTTCCGGAACCTGTGACAGAAATACTTTCCTGAAACTGATCAGCTGATCTTTACCAGATAAACATCCGGCAGAATTCTTTTCACTGATTCTGCCGGATATGCCCCTTCACTATTTCTTGTATATAAAAAGAAACAGTTTTGAAACCCATCAAAATGATTTCAAAACTGTTTCTTTTGTTTTCTTATTTTTTACCACGGAACATATTCGCCGCTGTCTTCATCATAATAATACCAGCCGTTTCCTCTGCCTATAGGACTACAGTCAGATTCCGCAGCCTGAAACGGTATATAGGAATTGGTTCCCGGATCCCAGGAATACAGGTCATACGGATCTCTTACTTTTCCTGATGCATCATCAGGTGCAGTCCAGGTCCAGTAGTATTTATTGCCATCCTGATCCGTAACACCATCTTCATCCATAGCACGCCCAATATCCTCCCAGCTTCCATAACAATTTCCGTCACTGTCATACCAGTTTCCATCGTCAGCCTGAGAAATCAGTCTTCCATTTCCCTCACTGTCATATATCATCGCCTGATCTGCTGTCTGATCAATTTGATTGCCACCGTCGCCTGTTGAGCCATTGTTTTCAGATGAATTATTGTCCACGTATGTATTCTGTGAATCATCTGTATTATCCGCATCATTCTCTGAATTCTGTACATCGCCCGCATTATTGGATGAGGCAAATACTTTCGTCTTCTTATCCGCAGTCTGATTTGAATTTTCTTTTCCACCGGATGTACTTTTATTTACCTGTTTTTTATCCGGCTGAGATTTTTCTGCTGTTTTTTGTTTTGTCTGTTCGGATTTCCCCTGTGAATTCTGCGTATAATCAACCTGTGTCGCTGTTTTATTCTGTTCCGCACAGCCAGTCATAGCAGCCGCTGCTGCTAAAATCCCTGCCATAATAATTACAATCTTTTTCTGCTTCATTTTGTTGTCCTTTCTACATTTGCTAAAAATGTCACTGCCTTTATCATAATGTGCTTTTCCTGTTCATTATGACATACTTCACAGACTTCGATGCCTCATATGTCCCTTATCTGTCATGAAATGTACCCCATTTTTTTCCAAAATCTTTACCCCCTAATTTTGCCTTATAAACGCTTGGTAAAAGGGGAATATCTTTTTTCTTAAAAGTGAAATCTCTGTGAAACAAATGGCAGCAGTACTTATTTCACAACTATTTTCTTTATTTTCGACCATTTCGTATAACTTTTTGCATAACCTTTTACATAGGCACGTCCTGCAAGGTAGTAGACTCCGGGCTTCACATTTTTAAAGACCACCGTGGTTTTTGTCTGATTTTTCTTTGTGTAAGCATAACTGCTTACACCAGTATAGCTGCCATTATCAGATTTGGAAACTTTCTTTGCCAGTACCCAGTCTGTTCCATCACAGGACTTTGGAACAGTAAACGTCACCGCCACGTTTCTTTTTGTTCCCTGTCTGGAAACCTTAGCTGATTTAACAGCAGGTTTTCCTGTTACAAGGCTTGTTTTTACAGTTACCTTCCTGACCTCTGCCCATTTACTGAGCACTTTGGTATTGCTCCCATTCAGATATTTATAAGCATGTACGCCAATATACCACGTTCCTGCCGGTACGCCCCGTAAGATAAGCTCTTTACTGCTTCCGGAATACCCACTCTTTACCTTTATATAATCCGATGGTTCTTTTCCGTTCTTACTTCTGGCAGCAACAACATCGTAACCGTCCGGTTCCTCACCCTTGCTGTTAAGTACTATTCTGACATCATTTTTCTTCACCTGCACCTTCTGAACCACAGGTGCGTCCGGAGTCTTTGCCTTTACCGTAACCGGAACCCCGTCTGACCATTCCCCATATTCCATAACATGGCTGCTGTTCTCTTTGTATGCCCTGCAATAAAGACTATGTGTTCCCTCCGGAATATACTTCAGCTCAGGATATTGATTCAGTTCAGAATTTGTAATTTTTGTCTGCGCAGTATAATTCCCCTTTTTCAGATCCTTCTGAGATTTGGCTGTCACAAACTGATAGCCGTCCGCTTCATTGGAAAGATCTCTCAGATAAAGCATTGCATAATTTGTGATCACTCTGGTCCACCGCGTATCAATAACTGGTCTGTTTAATGTCTGATAAGCATCCACCTGTACCATTATCTGTACGGCAGTGTCCAGCCCTTCATTATTTTCATCCTCATTCAGTTCCAGAGATCCGTTGACCAGAAAACTTTGAGCTGCCTTGCTTTTCGGATCATAAGCACAATTCTCCACATCCCACTTCACAGACGCAGAAAATGTTGTTTTCTCTCCATTCACCTCGGCGCCATAGACTTCCAGCGAATTCGGCAGGTGCAAAGCATCAGCAGTTTTTTCTGCACCATTGGTAATTCCGGTCACAGGCGCAACAGCATCTGCCAGTCCCTGATAAGTCCGGTCTCCTACAATAAAAGAATTATACAGATTCTGCGTTGTCAGGTGTTCTCCTGCCACTGTTTTCGCAGTCACAGTCACCTGAAAACTATATTTTCCCACCGAAAGCCCCCGTTTGGGCCAGAGTCTCAGTTCTGTGCTCTCCCCAGGTGCCAGATAAGCATTTCCAGATAATAACACACTACATTCTTTACTACGGTTAAAAGACAGCTTCATATCTGTATCAGTAACATTTTTCAGAATATATGTCTTTGCTTCCGGAAGTGTCTTATAGCCCCACTGCATTGTCGGAAAACCCCCGGCAGACTTTTCAGTAATTTCCAGCTGCTTCTTTTCTGTCGGATTCTTCTCTCTGTTCATTGTAACATGAAGAGGATATCTGCTTCCGTCATCTGCGAGAAATGCAAACGTTTCATCATAAATTCCGTATTCCTGCTTCGGCAATATATAAAAATAAAGCGTTTCTCCCGGTTTCAGCAGCTTTTTGGAATCCTGTTCCTCATAATCTTCTGTCCACTTTGCCATCTGGTCATCCACTTCAAAGTTCTTAAGACCAGAAGTATCTATCCGTATTCTGGTTTCCTTTTTTCCTGAATTTCTGACCACTACATACTTCTCCACACGAAATTCCGGGTCATAGAAATCGCTTTCTGTAAATTCTTCTTCTGTACCTGTTTCTATACTCAGCTCATAATCTTTTTCAGAGGAAGCTCCCACAATTACTTTCAGAGTAACCTTACAGGAAGCACCCTCTTTTGTCTCAAATGTCACTGTCTCTTCATAATTTCCGGCAGGCAGATCCTTCTTATCATCAATGTCCACAGCCGCACAACTTCCGGGCTGCATTTCTTCATCCGTATTTGTATCGAAAATCGGTGCGTAGGAAAAATCAAAATATCTGCTCTGCGGAAAATCAGAGAGATGAAGCGAATCTGTTCCTGCATTATAAAGAAATAACCGCTTATGTGACTGTTCTCCCTCTGCATGAATTCCCAGATCGATCAAAGCAGTACCTGATGTCAGCTCATACTGCTTTATAACAGGTTCCTGCTCACGCTGTGCAACATAAAGGCTCAGTTCCTGTGAAGAAACTCCAATACCATTGTCCGCCTGTACAGTAAAGCTGAAACTCCCTTCCTTCTGCGGTGTTCCGCTGATCACTCCCCCGGAAGACAACGTAAGTCCCGCCGGAAGCTCGCTTCCCTCCTCCAGACTCCAGCTCACATCTGTATCAGCTTCAAGCTGTACCTGATATTCCGTTCCAATCTCTCCACCCGGCAGAACCATATCTGTCAATATGGCAGGAATACTCCCCGTTCCATCACTGAAAGATTCTCCCGCTGAAAAAACCTCCGCCCCGCATACTGTTAACGGAGCTGTAGCTGTCAGAACCGCCGATAAAAAAACTGCTGTAAAAATCCTGTAATTACTTTTCATTCTTCTCCTCCAGATAACAAAATATAAAAGTATCAACTTAACTAATTAATATTAATATACCACTAGACGGAAATGTTTCTGTAATTACGGAATGACATGTAGTCTAATGGTCATGAATGTCAGAAAAGCCCTGTCCGCCGGAAAAATTCATCCCGCAGAGAGAGCTTCTGTTTTCTGTCCATATTTTTTAGTTTCTGGTTTATAAATTTAATCAGTCGCTTGTCATTTATTGCTTATACGTATTTATTTTTTCTATAGCAATCCTCGTAAATAATGCATTTAAGAGGATTGCTATAATAAAATACATACAATTCGACATTTTTCGTATAATCTTATAATGCCTTCACAGTTATAACATTTCTATCATTTTTTCTTTCCCGATATCTTCCCCTGCATCTCCAGATACTCGAACACGATCACATCTGCATGGTTTTCTTCCGCATATCTTACACTCGCACCTGCAGTCTTTTTTCCAAGTTCTGTGTTCAAACGTTTCGTATATGCCCATCTTCCCTGTGTCTGCGCAGAGAGGAAGGCATCTTTGGGAACCGGATATCAAAATCAAAACAGGCATGGTTTTTCTTCGTAGTATGTACCAGATGTTCTACAGCATTAAAACGCTTCTTTGCATCCGGGATTTCTGCCTGGCAACAGGCAGGAGTTCCAGTCAGAACAAATGGAGCATCTTATACCGGAAATATGAAGTCTGTATTTCTGGCATGTGGTTTTACAGATGTTACATCCCGAATTGACCTCCTCACAGGAAATGGAATGAAACGTGGAGATGTAATTATCAATACCATGCATCATACTGTTATGTATATTGGAAATGGACGAATCGTTGGTGCCCGCATTAATGAAAACGGAAAAGTTTCCGGTGGAAAGACCGGAGATCAGACAGGAAGTGAAATCATGGTTCAGAATTATTACGTTTATCAATATGGATGGGACTGTGTTCTCAGGTATGCAGAAAGCAACTCAGATGTTGATTTTTCCTCTGAAACTATTGCATCTTCCAGATCAGAAAATATCAGCAAGGGTCAGACATATGCTGCCAGATTTCTCTGTGCAAAAAATTTTTCAACATTGCAGGCAAACTCTGACATCAGAAAAATTAAAATCCAAATCCTCCAGACCGCCTTAAACAAAGATTATCAGTCAGCTCTGGATATCGATGGTATCTGGGGACCAGCTACTGATCGTGCCCTTAACCAGCATTATGTTATGTACGAAGAAACTCAATATATGGTAACTGCTGCCGAAATCCTTCTTCTCCTGCATGGATATAATCCAAAAAGTGTTGAATTTCCCGGGATTTTTGGTTCTGGTATGCTTGCAGCAGTAAAAACATTCCAGAAAGCACATGGCTTAGCTATTTCCGGAATCTGTGACAGAGAAACTTTTCTGAAATTTATCAGTTGATTTTTTCTACTCTTTATTTCCTATTACGGTACTGAAAATAACGAAGATCTCTTTCTTATCGGTGTTGGAAAAATGAACAAAGATGACTCTTTCTTCTACATGATCGGTACTCTGGAAAATAGCAAATTTATCGAAAAGAAACGTTTCTATGTAAAAGGCAGTGCCGGTTATGAACAGGCACAGGGAATCTTTTACCATTCTAAATATGGCTTATTCATTGCAACGAATAAATTAACAAATGGTTCTGCTACTAATTACAACATGATTCTCTGTGCCAGAATTCCAGATAAAATCAGTTCTGTAGATAATGGAAAGATCTATATTCCTGAATCCGAATTCCGTTTTAACGGGAACAGCAGATATGCTTCATTGGCTGTCAGATCTCTGTGTATCAGCGATAGTGGCATTTTATATATATCTACTAATGCAGTCGCTGCCACAGCAGGTTCCGAATATGATAATGATGTTATTTTCCGCGCAACTAATCCGGTCTTCCCTAAAAACGGATTGATGGAATTTACTCTTTCATCTAAAGAAAGCCTGATTGTTCCAAATCCAGATGTCACAATCAATGGTTCCACCTACACCTGTGCAAATCTTGGTGCTTTTGCCCTGAATGGTACTACCGGATATTGTCTGCTTTCACATACAACTGATGATGATATGAAAGATAAAGCCAGTGTTTTATTGTCAAGCCCGGATATATCATCCAAAAACTTCACAAGAGTATCTGGAAGTCCTGTCTTGAGAACTATGGGACATGGTAATGGAATGACCTATGCTAATGGATATCTTTTCGTAGCTGCATACGATAGAGCCATTAACAGGAATGAAATCGCCCAATTAGATCCCGCTACTGGTAATCTTGTCGAAACATATCAGTGTGAACACACTATTGGTGGTATTTCCTATTATGGTTATGACTCTCAGCGTGATAAAGATTTATTTATCGTAGTAAATTATGATTATAGTTCCAGCAAACCATATGCAGAAAACCCAGAATTTTTTATTGGTTATCTGGAGTCCGGTAAATTTACAAGTATCAAAAATTTCCGCGCACAGAATCCTTCCTTTAAAAACGGCTCACAGAAAAATGTTCTGCAGGATATTTTTTATTCTCCATCACATGGCTTATTCTATGTAACCTTTACCGGTACAACCAGAATCTATCGACTTCTTCCTGAACAGATTAAACAGGCATCCGATGAACCGCTTGTTCCGGTTGCCGTTTACAATAAAGACGATGCTATCTATGAGATTGAATCTCTTGCAATCAGCGATTCAGGAACTTTATACATTGCGCAGAACTGTGATTCCGAATTTACTAAAGATGATGCTGTAACCCAGATTGGTGCTTTATCATTTATTAGCAAATAGGTCACTTATATGTAACAATCAGCCGCCATATGCTCCCAAACATATAGCGGCTGATTTTACTGGTATTTTTTATCAATATACAATACTTTTGGAGTAATCATTGCTCCTGCTATACAGCTTTTTATTCTGATAATCCATCCGGTAACTTTTAATCCGATAAGTATAAGTAACTCCTTCTTTCAAATTTGTATCTGTAAAGCTCGTCACATCCCCGCCTTTGATTGTTTTTATGCAAACACCTTTCTTTCCATTTTCAGAACGCCATATCTGATATCCTATTGCATAATCTGACTTTTTCCATTTAATGGTTAACTTTTTCCCTGCTTTCTTTGTCAGAGCTGTAATCTTCGGCTGTACCGGGCAGAAAGTTGTTTTTACAATATTTGATGGCTGACTGTATATGATTGTTCCATTCTCATCTACAAAATACGCTCTGATCCTGAAAGTAATATTTTTTCCATAATACATGGAATACCAGCCTGCATCAATATTTTTTGTATTAATGTCGTTGCTTTTGATTGTAGAACAATGAATATATTCTCCCCGTAAGTTCTTTCTCTCTATTTCATATCCATCTACAAAATACAATTGTGACGCTTCCCATTTCAGTGCAACTTCATCCTTCTTTTTTTCAGCAACCTGGAGTGTCAGTTTTGTATCATTTATACCATCGTCAATATATTGAACCGGTATCTGATGTGATTTTGCAAACTTTTCCGCATAAGAACCCTTTGGTGTATAAATTGTCAGCAGTGGACAGTTTTTAAAAGCATTTTCCTCAATTATCGTAGTTGTCTCAGGAATAATTATTTTTTTCAGATTCGTACACTCTGCAAAAGCCTGGGTCTCAATAAAATAATTTTGTCTTCCCAGCCATACTTCTTCCAGTTTATCACTGCCATAAAAAGCTTTTCGCCCAATTCCATCTGTAATATTGCTGATCCGTACTTTACTGACTGAATTATCAAAATCTGCTACTCTCTCTCCTTCATATCCTGATGGTCCTTCCCATTTTTTGTAATACCAGTAATCTAACCCCTGATCATATGTGTGGTGTAGTTCGTCTTCTCCATTTTCATCAAAAAAAGGATATCCCTCTTCTCTGTATGGCAGAATACCAAGATGAGTTACAATTACCTTACTGTCGCTGTCAAAAGCATCATCCGCAATAATTAATTTATTAGTAGTAACATTAGTAGTAATAGCTACAAAATCAAACAATTTCGGGCAATTGCTGAAAGCATAACTTTCCACATTAACCCCACCACTAAATGAAATTCTCCTGAGACTGGAACAGCTTTCAAAAGCAAAAGTTTTTATTGTAACATTATAAGCCCGTACCTGAACGCTTTCTATCTGGTCACATCCTGCGAAAGCCTTTTCACCAATTTCCTTAACTTCTTTTCCTTCATATTCATGTGGAATATATATTTCTTTTTTATTTACACCCTTTACCAGACGATAACCGTCAAGTTCAGCATCATACTCATACTCCAGACCTTCAGTACCTGTCTCCTCTTCACCTCCACTTTCCGTATCTGAACTCTGTGCCTCTGCCCCTTCATTCTCCGTGTCATCCGTAAATGCAGAAGCCACATCTTCTTCTGTAAATTCATCGGTTTCCTCTGCTGACGTAACCCCGGATTCATCACTTTCCTGATTCTCCTGTGCATTACTATCTTCTTCCAGAGCAGTATCTCCCGTCAGAATTTTTTCCGGTTCTGCCGCTTCCTGCACACTTTCCAGATTTCCATCTGAAAAATCCGCAGCATATACTGGTGTCCCTGCCGCTGTCACGGTAAGTGCCAGAAGCATTGCAAGCATTTTCTTATTCTTCATATACTTTTCCTCCATTTCTGTACAATTTCTTACTGTTATGGAAATATAAGAATATTACATCTTATTTTTTAATATACCATATTTATTTCCATTTTCTGTAAATACGGTTTTAAAAAGCTCTTAATGTCCCTGAATTTTTTCATGAACCTCAAAAGAACTTGCCATATAAACACAAATCCTGTATAGTATAAAATGCAAACAGCAATCTAATCTTTCTCATAATCAATTTTCCGGCAAATATCTGCCAGCAATTCCAAAGATAAAAATACATAACTTCAAAAAGATTTAAGTATTTAATAAAACCCGTCAAAATGTTATAATTCAGATACAATAACGGACATGATTTTAATAAAAACCCAGAATTATTTCAGGTACTTTTAAACGAATATGAAGAAATCCAAGCTATCTCTACAGACCCCAAAAGACGTGAACAGTTATACAAAGAATATAATCTTTGACCTGATTGGATAAACTACAGTATACAGCCACCATTTGGTTTTTAACTCATATGGTGGCTGATTTTACTTATTTATCAATTTTCCCACTAATACACAATACTTTTGGAATAATCATTGCTCCGGCTATATATTTTTTTATTCTGATAGTCCATACGATAGCTCTTAATCCAATAAATATAAGTAGTGCCTTCTTTCAGATTTGTATCTGTAAAGCTCGTCACATCCCCGCCTTTGATTGTTTTTATGCAAACACCTTTCTTTCCATCTACCGAACGCCATACCTGATATCCTATTGCATAATCTGACTTTTTCCATTTAACAGTTAACTTTTTCCCTGCTTTCTTTGTCAGAGATGTAATCTTTGGCTGTACCGGGCAGAAAGTTGTTTTTACAGTATTTGATGGCTGGCTGTATATGATTGTTCCATCCTCATCTACAAAATATGCTTTGACTCTGAAAGTGATATTTTTCCCATAAAATTTACTATAATTCCATAGTTCAATATCTTTAGTATTAACTTCACTGCTTTTAATCGTAGAACAGTGAACATATTCTCCCTGTGCATTTTTTCTTTCTACCTCATATCCCTCTGCAAGATATGGCTGCGATATTTCCCATTTCAGTGTAACTCCATCCTTCTCTTTTTTGGTCACTCGAAGATTCGGTTTCACATCATTCAGGATATCCTGCGAGGTTGCAGATACCACCACTGGAATATTATGTTTTCTTGCAAATTTTTCCGCATAGGAACCCTTAGGGGTATAAATTACCAGAGAATTACATCCATCAAACGCATCATCCGCAATGTCATTTGTAGTATCCGGTATATATACTCTTTCCAGATTTTCACAGTCAAAAAATGCTTTTGTGTGAA
>NZ_JBWLUT010000136.1:0-18560 GCF_056504575.1 Blautia sp. CGZ-1-C1 | reverse complement strand
ACATTGTTTGTATAAGTATATGTATATGCGGAGATATCCTTATTATTACTGTCTTTTGAACCAGGTCCTGGAAGGATATGTCCACCAACTACTACATCGAATGCTGGTTCAACAGCCTGTCCATTATAAGTGAAAGAAGTTTCTCTTAATTTGATATTTTCGGCTTTTAATGTTGCTTTAGTTATATCAACTGTTTTTACAAGGTTAATACTATTGGCATTATCAAAGTTGCCATTAGCTTTTAAAGTAACTGTTGCTTTTACTTGTGTGTTGTTGTTAGCAAACTCATATTTTACAGTATAATCTTTTCCTTCTTCCAGCGTTAAAACTTTATTTGTTCCCGGAACTTTTGCCTTAACAGCCAAGCCCATTGCTGTCTTATAGTCTTCTGCTTTAGCATTAGCGATTTTTTCAACATAATCATTAGCTGTAAGTTCGCTGACAGGAGTTTTGCTGATTGTGAAAGTATATTCCTTAATACTGTTTTCATAGCTGTCTTTTCCAATTAAGAACATCTTTGCAGTACCTGCATTGGTATTGTTGGAATATGTGATTTCATAGTCAGAATCTTTTAATGGTGCAGATGCAGTACCTGTTGTTGGAACACCGATTTCATCAGTTGTGAATGTTACAGGCTCTCCAGTATAATACTTTTTAATTGAACTATTGATACTGTATGTAGCGCTGGAACCGCTTCCGGTTACAGTTTCAGTTGAAACAGTTCCTTTTTTTAATGTAGTCTCCGCAATGTTAGTTGCATAAATTGACAATTCTGCAGTTGTGCTTCCTGTTACCTTTTTACCTGCTTTTGCAGTAATTGTAACGGTATATTTACCTACTTTTACAGCATCATTAGGTATAGTAACATCTACATCATTTGCGATAGCCAAGACTTCATTAGTATCTTTATCTTTGTAAGTAATATCAACAGATGCAATTTTGTTTCCTGTAGCTTTTACAGGTTTGATTGTGGCAACTACTGTACTCAAATCGCGATCTGCTACTTCAAAAACATTTGTAGATTTGATTCTTCGAGCTGATTCATCTGTTGGAGTAATTTTATAGTTTTTATTAGTTCCGTTTTCTGGAGTACCATTGATCAAACTAATCCATGCGGAATCTTTATCCCACCAAACATTTACATATCCATCTTTATCAGCAGCAAGATAATCGGACAAATCAACAGTTTTTGTTTTAGCATCAACTAATGTAATGTCAGATTTTTTAACTTTTACAGTTCCGGTAGCAGTACCATCATACTTCAGTGAAGGATTTTTTAAAGTTGCAACCATCTCATTAGTGAAAGAACCTTTTAATTCTTTCGGGATAATTTTGTATGTTGCAGTGATGGATCCTGTATATGCAGAAGACTTAGGTGTTAATGTAATCGTGATTGGTTTTTCTGTTACATTAACGAAATCGCTATTTTCATCATATCCAATAGTGTAATCATCAAGAGAATTCAGTTCTGTTGGTAAATCACCAGATACGGCACTCAAACTCGGAGTTGCTTTCTGAATTTCTCCACTATATGCAACATCTGTTGCACTAGCTTTTACAACATCTGCCGTATTTTTAGGATTTACAGTAATTTCATTGGAAGTATAGCTCCATTTGATTTCATTTTTACTGTCTACAGCATAAACAAATAAAGTGACTTTTTTTCCAACTAAAGAAGCGCTAATAGTTTTCTGGCACTTCTGTGCTGTCCCAGCTGTAAGATTAGCTGGAGTTCCTATAACATCTCCATCAATTTTCCAAACTGCGTGTAATGTAGGTTTGTCTGTTGCACTGTCAAAAGCACCATTATCAGTCACTGTGACCGATGTTGTTAAAAGTGTGTCATTCCATACAACAGCATTATCAGTTACACCATTACCATTGTACATCATAGGTGTTAAAGTAGCAGTATACTCATTACCTGAAACTGTTTCGGTAGCAGCAGTAGCGTCTGTACTTTCTTCAACAACTGGAGTAGCATCTGTCTCAGCAGAGAATGTTTCAGCAGCCGGAGCTTCAGTAGCTATAGCAGCATCTGTTCCATCGCTGAACTCAGCAGCCCATACCGGCACATTAGAAGTAGCAAGCATTGCAACAACAAGTGACATACTTAATGTCTTTTTTGCCATGCCCTTCTTTGTGTTTTTAATCTTTGTCATGATTATAGTTCCCCTTTCCTTAATATAACTATTTCTTTTTGGGTAAAGATTCCTAGACATAATCTGTCTGTTATGGTTAATAATAGTGCTTTAGCCAGTTTTTGTCAAGGGTAATGCTCAAGAATTTTACGATTTTTTTAAATTTCACGCACTTCAAAAGCATTTATTTTCCTTGATTTTTCATGTTCGAATTCTATAATTTGTTACAAATATGGTGAGTTTTTCTTCTATATCACAAGATGATGTATTATCTGTCTTATCATCCAAAAATAGCAGAGAACCTTATCTGATTCTCTGCCATTTATTCATTTTACAACTGCAGTTCTTCTTTTATCTTTTTTATCTGTTCCAACGATAACTGTGTATCGTTCGCAATTTCTTCCAAACTACAATTACCTCTCTTAAGCATACGAATTGCTACTTCTGTTTTTACCTCATCTTTTGCTTCTGCTTCTAGCTCATCTTTATACTTATCTCTTATTTTCTTTATAAATTTATCCGTTTCCAATTCCAATACTTTTCCGCCCATAACTTGATCAACCCCTTTCTTTGTATCTCTGAATTTTTCATTTTCCGCAAAAGAACTATTTGTTCTACATTCTTTTATAAAAAAGCCTCTGCCCATACATTTTACAACTGTATCGCCAGAGGCTTTCCTGACTTATATAGAAGCATTTTCTTCTATAATAAAGCAAATAAAGCAAATAAAGCAATATAGAATCCAATTCTTCTAAATAAGCATATTATTTCTTTCTAACAATAACCTTATCCAGATGCCAGATATCGTCCACGTATTCCTGAATTGTTCTGTCTGATGTAAACTTACCGCTGCATGCTGTATTAAGAAGTGCTTTCTTTGCCCAGCCTTTTTCGTCTTTGTAGGCTACTTCTACGCGTTTCTGTGCGTCTGCGTAGGAGCGGAAGTCTGCGAGGATGAAGTAGCGGTCTGCTCTGTCTGTGTTCTTTGTGTTGAGGAGTGAATCGTACAGGTCACGGAAGAGTTCTGTATCGCTGGAGAAAGTTCCGTTGATGAGCTGCATCAGTACCTGACGGATTTCTTCGTCTGTGTTGTAGATTACGTTTGGATCGTATCCGCCGTTGTTTTCGTAGTTGATAACTTCGTCGGAGCTTAAACCGAAGATGAATGCATTCTCTGCGCCAACTTCTTCTACGATCTCTACGTTAGCACCGTCCATGGTTCCAAGTGTCGGAGCACCGTTGAGCATGAATTTCATGTTACCTGTTCCGGATGCTTCTTTACTTGCTGTGGAAATCTGCTCGGATACGTCTGCTGCTGCGAAGATCCACTCAGCGTTTGATACTCTGTAGTTTTCGATGAATACAACTTTGATCTTGCCGTTGATGGAAGCGTCGTTGTTTACTACATCTGCTACGGAGTTGATGAGTTTGATGATCTTCTTGGCTGTTGCGTAACCTGCGGACGCTTTGGCACCAAAGATAAATGTTCTTGGATAGAATTCCATTTCCGGATGCATCTTTATCTGATTGTACAGATAGATTACATGCAGGATGTTCAGGAGCTGACGTTTGTACTCGTGAAGTCTCTTAACCTGTACATCGAAGATGGAGTGCGGGTCTACTTCTACGCCGTTGTGCTCGAGGATGTATTTTGCAAGACGCTCTTTGTTCTTGAACTTGATGTTCATGAATTCCTGGAGTGCTTTGTCATCATCTGCGTAAACTGCCAGTTTCTTTAACTGTGGAAGGTCTGTGATCCAGTCCGGTCCGATGTGCTCTGTGATCCAGTCCGCAAGGAGTGGATTTGCGTGAAGCAGGAAACGTCTCTGAGTGATACCGTTGGTCTTGTTGTTGAATTTCTGTGGCATCAATTCATAGAAGTCTTTTAATTCCTGATTCTTCAGGATCTCTGTATGAAGGCGTGCAACACCGTTTACAGAGTAGCCTGCTGCGATTGCAAGGTGAGCCATCTTAACCTGTCCATCGTAAATGATTGCCATCTTTTTGATCTTCTCGTAGTTTCCCGGATATTTTGCCTGGATTTCGAGAATGAAACGACGGTTAATCTCTTCGATGATCTGGTATACACGTGGAAGCAGTCTGGAGAAGAGCTCGATCGGCCATTTCTCAAGTGCTTCGGACATGATGGTATGGTTTGTGTAAGCAACGGATTTGGTTGTTACTTCCCATGCTTCATCCCAGCCAAGTCCTTCTTCGTCCATGAGGATACGCATTAACTCTGCTACTGCTACAGTTGGATGTGTATCGTTCATCTGGAAGGTTACTTTTTCATATAATTTCTTAATGTCGCTGTGTTTCTTCTTATATTTATCGATTGCTGCCTGTAAACTTGCAGATACGAAGAAGTACTGCTGTTTCAGTCTCAGCTCTTTACCTGCATAGTGGTTGTCGTTCGGGTAAAGGACTTCTACGATGTTGCGGGCAAGGTTCTCCTGCTCTACAGCTTTCTTGTAATCACCTTTGTCAAAGGAATCCAGCTCGAAGTCTACAATCGGTTCTGCATCCCAGATACGAAGTGTGTTTACTACATCGTTGTCATAACCTGTGATCGGCATATCATAAGGAATGGCTTTTACTGCCTGATATCCTTCATGGATAAATTTATTTCCGCCTTTTTCAGGATCGTATTCTACTCTTACATATCCGCCGAAGTGTACTTCTTTGGCATATTCCGGACGACGAAGTTCGAATGGGTAGCCGTTCTTTAACCAGTTGTCCGGTACTTCAATCTGGTAACCGTTTTCGATTTTCTGTTTGAACATTCCGTAGTGATAACGGATTCCGCATCCATATGCAGAGTAGTTTAATGTTGCGAGAGAATCAAGAAAGCATGCAGCAAGTCTTCCCAGACCACCGTTTCCAAGTGCCGGGTCCGGTTCCTGATCTTCGATGCAGTTGAGATCGAATCCCAGTTCATCAAGGGCTTCTTTTACTTCGCCATATGCGCAAAGGTTGATCAGGTTGTTTCCAAGGGCACGTCCCATCAGGAATTCCATGGACATGTAGTATACAGTTTTTGGATCCTGCTCGTCGTATGCTTTCTGTGTTTCAAGCCAGTTATCGATGATAACGTCTTTTACTGTGTAGCTTACTGCCTGGAAAATCTGCTCCTGTGTAGCTTCTTCAATTGTTTTTCGATAGAGGAATTTTACGTTGTCTTTTACGCTTTTCTTGAATGCCTCTTTCTTGAACATTTCGTTTGTCATTTCATACCTCCCGTAATCTGGTTTCCGTTACTGTTTCGTTCTCTGCAAAAAATATTGCAGGGAAGATCCGCAAACAGTAACTGGTATTTCGCCATAATCTTTCCGTTCCTTTATCAGCGAAATTGGGGGCAAAGTAGCTCTGCCTCCAATTTCTTCTTTGAAATCAGACTGTCAAAGAATATGATACTCTTTTTTCGACAGCCTGTCATCTGTATATTTGCCGAAAATTATGACAATTTTTTTACTCCCATGGTTACAGTTTCTTTGTTGATGTTCCATTCTTTCACATAACCATCGGTCTCGCCAAGTACCATTTCGTCTGCAAGTACTTCAGATTTGATCTCATCTTCGTGTGCTTTCATGACTTCCTGGATCTTGTCGTTTCCATGAGCATATACTTTGATCTTATCCATAACTTCGAAGCCAGCTTCTTTACGCATGGTCTGGATCTTGCTGATGATCTCACGTACAAATCCTTCTTCGATCAGTTCAGGTGTCAGGTTTGTATCGAGAACTACGGATGTTTCGCCGTCGGATTCGGATACGTAACCCTCTGTCTGTGCTGTTTCAATAAGAAGATCTTCTTCTGTAAGTTCAACATCATTTCCGTTGATATCCAGTTTCAGAACACCATTGCCTCTGAGTTCTTTCATTGCTGCTGTTCCATCGATGTCTGTCAGAGCCTGTTTGATTCCACCGAGGAGTTTGCCGTATTTCGGTCCTACAGTACGAAGCTGTGGTTTGAAACTGTAGGAAATAAAGGATTCTACGTCATCTGCAAATTTTACTTCTTTGACATTCAGCTCGTCTGCGATAATGTCTGTGTAGAATTCGCCCATCTTCTTCTCAGCTTTTACATACATGGTTCCGATCGGCTGACGGTTCTTGATGTTTGCTGTATTTCTGCATGCACGTCCGAGAACTACGATCTCGAGAAGCTCTTTCATGTCTGCTTCGAGGTCTTTGTCGATCCATGCTTCGTTTACAGTCGGGAAGTCGCAGAGGTGGATACTTTCCGGAGCATCTTTGTCTACGCTTCTTACAAGGTTCTGATACATATCTTCTGTCATGAACGGAATCATCGGAGCTGCTGTCTTGGCGATTGTTACCAGTGCGTTGTACAGAGTCATGTAAGCATTGATCTTATCCTGCTCCATTCCTTTTGCCCAGAAACGTTCACGGCTTCTTCTTACATACCAGTTACTCATCTCATCTACGAATTCCTGGAGTGCTCTTGCTGCTTCCGGAATCTTGTAGTTTGCCAGGTCATTGTCTACTGCCTGTACAGTTGTGTTTAATCTGCTGAGCAGCCATTTATCCATTACAGGGAGCTGATCATATTCGAGATTGTATTTAGTTGGATCGAAGTTGTCGATGTTTGCATATAATACGAAGAACGCGTATGTGTTCCAGAGTGTGCTCATGAATTTACGCTGTCCTTCTACAACAGCTTTTCCATGGAAACGGTTTGGAAGCCATGGTGCGCTGTTGATGTAGAAATACCAGCGGATCGCATCTGCGCCGTATTTGTTCAGTGCGTCAAACGGGTCAACTGCATTTCCTTTGGACTTACTCATCTTCTGTCCGTTCTCATCCTGGACATGTCCCAGAACGATTACGTTCTTATATGGTGCTTTGTTGAAGAGCAGTGTGGATTCTGCAAGGAGTGAGTAGAACCATCCACGAGTCTGGTCTACTGCCTCGGAGATAAAGTTTGCAGGGAACTGCTGCTCAAATAATTCTTTGTTTTCAAATGGATAGTGGTGCTGTGCGAAAGGCATTGCTCCTGAGTCGAACCAACAGTCGATAACTTCCGGTACACGGTGCATTTCTCCACCACATTCCGGACACTTCAGTGTGATCTCATCAATGTATGGACGATGAAGTTCTACTGTCTTGGCTCTCTCATCACCGCTCATCTCAAATAATTCCTGACGGCTTCCAACGGAATGCATATGTCCGCATTCGCACTGCCAGATGTTCAGTGGTGTTCCCCAGTAACGGTTACGGCTGATACCCCAATCCTGAACGTTCTCCAGCCAGTCGCCGAAACGTCCTTTACCGATGCTCTCTGGAATCCAGTTGATGGTGTTGTTGTTTCTGATCAGGTCATCTTTGACTGCTGTCATCTTGATGAACCAGGATTCTCTTGCATAGTAGATCAGTGGTGTGTCGCATCTCCAGCAGTGTGGATATTCATGCTCGAATTTCGGAGCATCGAAGAGTTTGCCTTCTTTGTCCAGGTCTGTGAGAACCATCGGGTCTGCTTTCTTTACGAAAACGCCAGCATATGGAGTCTCTTTTGTCAGGTTACCCTGTCCGTCTACGAACTGTACGAATGGAAGGTCATAGTTACGTCCGATTCTGCTGTCGTCTTCACCAAATGCAGGTGCGATATGAACGATACCTGTACCATCGCTCATAGTAACGTATGTGTCACATGTTACGAAATGAGCTTTCTTTTTCTGTTTTGCTGCTACCTCTCCTGCGCATGCAAAAAGTGGCTCATACTCTTTATACTCGAGATCTGTTCCTTTGTAAGTTTCCAGAACTTCGTATGCTTTCTCGCCTTCTTCTTTTGCAAGTTTGCCAAGAACTTTGTCGAGAAGTGCTTCTGCCATATAATAGGTGTATCCGTCTGCTGCTTTTACTTTGCAGTAAGTCTCATCCGGGTTTACGCAGAGTGCAACGTTGGATGGAAGTGTCCATGGTGTTGTTGTCCATGCAAGGAAGTATGCGTCTTCGCCGACAACCTTGAATCTTACAACTGCGGAACGCTCTTTGACAGTTTTGTATCCCTGGGATACTTCCTGTGCGGAAAGCGGAGTACCACATCTCGGACAGTAAGGAACGATTTTGAAGCCTTTGTATAGAAGCTTCTTGTTCCAGATTTCTTTGAGTGCCCACCACTCGGATTCGATATAGTCATCATAGTAAGTTACATATGGGTGCTCCATATCAGCCCAGAAACCAACTGTTGAGGAGAAATCCTCCCACATTCCTTTGTATTTCCAGACACTTTCTTTACACTGTTTGATGAATGGCTCCATACCGTATTCTTCGATCTGTTCTTTGCCATCCAATCCCAGTTTCTTCTCTACTTCCAGCTCTACCGGAAGACCATGGGTATCCCAGCCAGCTTTACGTGGAACCATGTAACCTTTCATTGTACGGTATCTCGGAATCATATCCTTGATTACACGGGTAAGCACATGGCCGATGTGCGGTTTACCGTTGGCGGTTGGCGGTCCATCGTAGAAAGTATAGGTTTCTCCTTCTTTTCTGTTTTCCATACTTTTCTCAAAGATATGGTTTTCTTTCCAGAATTCTTCTACTTTTTTTTCACGGTCTACAAAATTTAAGTTCGTATCAACTTTCTGGTACACAGTAAATTACCTCCTGTTTTTATTTTGGTATATTCTTGTTACCGGGCACGAAGTGAACAGTAACATGTTTTAGAACGAAAATAATCCTGAAATTTTTGTTTTATAGGATAATGACGTTTGTGCACATCTTTATCCCATAAAACAAAAAAATCGTCCCTTATGTAAAAGGACGAAGGTTTATTTACGTTCGTTATACCACCTGTTACATTGTACGGGCATCTTTGCCGATACATGAATCCTTTAACGGGGATTTCCGTCAGCTCCTATCTGCATATCGCCTTCAGAGCTGCAACTCCGGAGTGATTTTCACTGCATTTACTTGCCATCAGGCTCACACCCTCCCTGACTCGCTGTCTGCGTTCATCTGCAATTACTGTCTCCATCAACGTTTTTGTGGTTTATATTTAAAACACTATGCGGATTCATTATAAGGTCACGAAATTCCCTGTGTCAAGTATTTTTTGGATTATTTAAGGTTATGCTAACCTCAGGATAACGTTACTGTTCACTCCGTTCGCAGTAACGTTGCCAAAATTCATTCCAAATTGCCTGCGGCAATGGAATTTTGGCTTGTATGTCTCGGGATTTTGGCATATTCATGCCAAAACACCTCGCGGAATAGTGGTGTGTGAACAGTAACAGGATAACTTTGTGAGAATATATAAGGATATAAATTTTACACAGCCATTGTAATTAATGATATAATAAGGTAGAATATTTTGTCCGAATATAGCAAAACGTATTGGATTAACATTTTTTCGGACTTTAACCGAATCAAGTATCGAAAGCGGATTGCGAATATCCGATTGAATATCATCCTGTATGTCGATTTTTCGCAGCTGTAAATACTCTTGTACTATAGCAATTCTACAAATAGCTGCTTTTTTTATCGCATATAATCGTCGTCAGGAGTTATCTAAGCGTTACTGTTTTCTCCGTTCTCATTAACGCATGGACAGCAATATCTGAACAACTAATCTGCATAGTTAATAATTTTCTATGCGCATTTATTAATGAAGGGTAATTTTAAATGTTTAAGAGAAAATTTCATACAATGATAAAGCGTTCTCTTGCCGGAATGCTTTGTGCCGGGCTGCTGGTTACTCAGCCGGCTGCTATTTATGCTGCTGAGGCGAGTGCCACTGCAACTCCCGAAGCCGGTCACTCAGCGACTTATTCCCAGGCTGCTGATACTGACTCCATCAAAGGATGGCCTGCCGGGCCAAGTATTGAAGGACAGTCCGCTGTATTAATGGATGCGGTAACTGATACCGTTCTTTATTCCAAGAATCCTGATGACAGACTCTATCCAGCCAGTATCACTAAGATCATGACCGCACTCCTGGCATGTGAGAATCTCGACATGAATGATACGATCACGATGTCACAGGAGGCGGCTTACGGAATCGAGGCCGGAAGCTCCACGATCTACGCAGAAACCGGCGAAGTTTTTACTGTAGAGCAGGCGCTGATGGCGCTGATGCTGGAATCCGCCAATGAGATGGCTCTTGCCATTGCCGAAAAGACAAGCGGTTCTGTTAAGAAGTTTGTGGAACTGATGAATCAGAGGGCGGCACAGCTTGGATGTAAGAATACACATTTCAATAATCCAAACGGCCTGCCGGATGAGACTCACTACACCACTGCAAGTGATATGATGAAGATTGCAAAAGCTGCCTGGTATAATCCGGAGTTTCGTAAATTTGTCACTACGCAGACTTATGAGATTCCGCCGACAAACAAGCAGTCAGAAACCCGTTACCTTCTCAATCACCACAGAATGATGTCCGGTCAGTCCTACGCTTACGACGGAGTTCTCGGAGGTAAGACCGGTTATACAAACGTGGCCGGAAATACCCTCGTAACTTATGCGAAGAGAGGCAATTCCATTCTGATCGCAGTTGTACTGAATTCTACAAACGGTGCTTTCCCGGATACAACCTCTCTGCTGGACTATGGCTTTGACAATTTTGAAAAAGTAGATATGAATGTAGACACGAATCCGGTTCCGGCAACGTTTCTTCCATGTGAGAAGCATCTCTTAAAAAATAGCGGAGATCTCTGTTCTTTCTATTATATGAGACATGTGTATGTGACAGTTCCCACAGGAACAGATGTGAGCCAGCTTGTCAGGAAACAGTGGCTTCTTAATAATTCTGTAGGACCGAAACGTATCAAGAGCAAATATTATTTTAATGATCATATGGTCGGATATGGAATACAATATGAAAAGGAGATCCTTTCAGACCTCCTTCTCAACACTTCTTTTTAGTTTTCGCCTGAGGCGGAGAACTTCTTTTCTTTCACGAAGTTCCTCCGCTTCTTCTGTATCTGTGAAACGCAATGTTTTCACTGCAAAATATTTCTCATCTTCTGTTTTCCGGATACGAATCTTTCCTTTTACCAATCCGTGTTCCTCACATACAGAAACGCTGTAATAAACCTTCGGATTGTTCATAAACCAGCGAAGTTTCCGCTTCGCAGGAAGATGGCAGATCGGACATCTGGTACTTGTTACTTCGCGGTCTTTCATAACACGCTCTCTCGTGTTGAATTCTCTGGATACGTATTTGTCATGATCCGGATAGGAAATGTGTATCTCTTCCTTTTTCTTCTTCGGATTCTGATATACGTCCAGTGACGGGTGATTCACGATTATGATGTTATTTATCTTCTTTAAAACCTCAGCGGTATACCAGGCATCCGCAAGTGCTCTGTGAAATCCCTGGGACTTCTCTATTTTCAGCTCATCGATTGCATGCTCCAGTGCACATCTGCGCGTACCGTCATCATAACTGATGCTGAACAGTTTCTGCACATCATAGTAAGTCACCGGTCCCGGGAGAAGGTCAAGTATTCCATAGAACTTCATATTTCTCTGAAGTTCCATCACATCCTGATTTCCCCAGGTAAAAAAATACCAGTCTTCTCCGCACCAGTCAAGAAATTCTCTGGCAGCCTGTTCAAACGGCACACCGCTCATAAGGTCTTTATAATCCACATGAATCACCTCATGAATGCTGTCATGGATCCAGTTGTAAACCTGTGGTTTGATCAACCTGTGAAAACTGTCCGTTATTTCTTTTTTGCTGTTTACTTTTACAGCTCCGATCTCGATAATCTCGAATGGAAGTTTGTCGTTGCGAGTTTTCTTTCCCGCTGGATTCTGATTCCATTCCAAGTCAAAAACTATATAGTTCATTTATCCATTCCTTTTTTTGCCTGCCTCTATACGAGTTTCTCTATAATAAATTTCTTCATAATAAATTTCTTTATAAAAACAATTCTGCAATAGCTATTGCTATTCTGTTGTAACGTTCCTCGATGCAGGCTACAATGAAATTCTGCGATTACCGATCACAAAGCAGTGTGAACAGTAATGATTCTATTTTACTTTCTCTCCCAGTTCATAGATTGCCTCTATGAGGTATTCCTGGAATTTGGAAGCGTCTGCATCCATAACTGCGATGTTCTCTTCCTCTTCTTCATGCATCCACCAGCGGAAATCTGCGATGGTTCTTCCTGCAGATTCACCATCAGAGCAGTCCACGTCCAGTACCACTTTCTGGACTTTGAAGATTTCCGGATGAGTCAGATACATATATGGAACCGCATCATGGATACTTACCTGTCCCCTGAATTTATTTCCGTTTGCCAGGCTGTAGCCCGCCATATCTCCACAAAGCTTCGCAATCTGATTATTCTGAGACTGGCTGAGTTTCTGGATCTGGGAACGTGTCAGGGCACATTTCTCTGTTACGTCCAGGCCGCACATTACAATTGGAAGGCCTGATTTAAATACGATTTTTGCAGCTTCCGGATCTACATAAATATTAAACTCTGCGGATGCGGTTACATTTCCACCTGCCACTGCGCCACCCATAAGAATGATCTCCTGAATTTTTGATTTTACTTCCGGATAAATTTTAAGAAGTAAACCGATATTTGTCAACGGTGCTGTACAGATTAGAGTTACTTTCTCTCCTTCCGGAAGTTCGGTGAGAAGTCTCTTAATGTAAAAGACTGCCATCTCTTTTTCCGGTTCTGCATCGGCTCTCGGAATCGTGCAGTCACCAAGTCCGTTTTCTCCATGAAATTCAGATGCTGTGTGATGTTCTCTGATGATTGGTTCTACCATTCCGGCAGCTACCGGCACATTTAATTTGTAAAGTGCTGACAGGTCCAGAGCATTTCTTGTTACGATGTCAATGGTCTGGTTCCCGGCTACAGTTGTCACTGCCAGAAGTTCAAATGCTTCCGGGTGAGCTGCTGCGTAAGCAAGTGCGATAGCGTCATCAATTCCAGGATCGCAGTCCATAATAATTTTTCTTTTTTCCATAGTTTTTTGTCCCCTTTTCATTATAATTTGTAAATACCTTTATCCCTTTTGCCAGCACCCGGCATTTGATTTATAGTATAGCAGAGAGAGAATTTACTGTAAACACCTGAATACATCGTGTGAGTTACCCTTCACTTTGGAAATACAAACCCCCCGGAAGCGTTTTTTCGTACTTCCGAGGGGAAATGAAAGATTATCGCGTCGAAATTATTTCTTTGCCAAATATTGCTCTATGTAATCAAGAATTTCTTCCGGCTTGTCCATAAATTTACACATATCCAAAATCGCCGGTTCCATGAACTTTTCTTTTGCAGTATGTTCCAGAAGCTGTCTCATCAGATCATAGTAGCCATTAATATTATAGAAAACAATCGCGCGATCCAGTCTGTTCAGACTCTTAAGTGTAAGAATCTCAAAAAATTCTTCGTAAGTTCCGATACCTCCCGGAACTACAATTGTCGCCTGTGACTTCTCTTCCAGGAGATGTTTTCTCTCCCGCATCGTCTCCGTCATGATAAATTCCGTACAATGCTGATACAGGATCCCCGGTTCATCAAAGAACCGTGGTGCAATTCCCAGGAGATAACCGCCTTCTGCGTCCACACCTCTGGCCGCAGCTCCCATAAGTCCTGTCTCGCCACCTCCGAATACCAGTCCATGTCCACGTCTGGCCATCAGTCTGCCAAGTTCTTCGGTTTTCTCATAATAAATCTGATCCAGCTGTGGGCTGGCTGCGCCATAAATGCAAATATTCATCTTGCGAGTCTCCCTATTTTACAACCTTCAATTCATACTGTCTTGTACCCAGTCCAATCTTCTCGGCCTGATCCAGTGTTGCCTGCCATTCAATATTCGGGTTGGAATCTTTGAAATGGTCGTGATGGCAATGCCAGTCAGGCTGTGCAAGGTGTTCACCAAGCTGGCTGTTCTCGATTGGTGTCGCTTTCAGACAGGCATCTGCGCAGGCCTGATCCAGAGCAACCGGGTCAAAGCTTGCGAACATTCCGATATCCGGAAGGATCGGTGCATCATTCTCTCCATGGCAGTCGCAGTTCGGACTGATATCCTGAACCAGTGCTACATGGAAGTGTGGACGGCCATGACAGACAGCCTGTGCATACTCTGCCATCTTACGATCCAGAAGTTCGTTTGCGCTGCTGTTTGGATTGTATACAGCATCAAAACTACATGCTCCGATACAACGGCCGCAGCCTTTACATTTGTCATAATCGATGACTGCTTTTTTGTCTGGATACGTAATCGCGTCACTTCCGCATTCCTTCGCACAACGACGGCAGCCACGGCAAAGTTCTTCGTTTACTGCCGGTTTTCCACTGGCATGCTGTTTCATCTTACCGGCACGGCTTCCGCAGCCCATTCCGATATTCTTCAGCGCACCGCCAAAACCTGTTGCTTCGTGACCTTTGAAATGACTTAAGCTGATAAAGATATCGGCATCCATGATTGCATGGCCGATGAGTGCAGTCTTGCAGTACTCTCCGTTTACTACCGGTACTTCTACTTCATCTGTACCACGAAGGCCATCACCGATAATAATCTGGCATCCTGTTGTGATGGTATTAAAGCCATTCATATTTGCGCAGTCAAGGTGTTCGAGTGCATTCTTACGGCTTCCCGGATAAAGGGTGTTGCAGTCTGTGAGGAATGGAAGTCCACCCTGCTCCTTGCAAAGGTCAGCAACTACTTTTGCATAGTTCGGACGCAGGAACGCCATGTTTCCAAGCTCTCCAAAGTGCATCTTGATTGCTACGAATTTGCCATCCATATCAATGTCTTTGATTCCGGCTGCGATACAAAGTTTTTTCAGCTTATCAAGCTGGCTTGTGCCGACCGGGCATCGAAAATCCGTGAAATAAACTGTTGATTTTTCCATCTGTCGTTTCCTCCTTAATTATCAAATCTGAAAAACCAGGATTATCCTGTTTATTTATAACCGAATCGCCATTTGATAATTCGGTTAAATTCTGAGAACTTACATACACTCATAGTATTTTGATACTTTTTTATATTCTGCAGGTGCTGTGATTTTCTCTACAATTACGTCTCCATCTTCCGCGTTCTGATAACGGTAAATGTAAACGCCTTCCTGTATCTCATCCTCTTCTATCAGAGATACGGCCATATAGTTCTGTCCCTCCACTTCGAAGGTATCCATGATTGCGAAGTCCCGCTCTGTACCATCGGAAATCGGAATGCTGACTACTTCGTATTCTGCTGTTGAATCATTTTCTGCAGCGGTATCCTTCTCTGCAACAGTATCATTTAAAATTTCTTCTCTATTCTCGCTCATATTTTCAAAACCTTTCTGGATAAAATCTCGTTATCAATCATTGTAACAAAGCATATCCATTTAGTCAAAATAAATGTTACTGTTCACTCCGTTCCCAGCAACACGCTTCGCGATGCACAGAATTTATGCTAATCGCATAAATTCGCGCGGTATGTCTCGGGTTTTCTGTTGCCAGGCATCCGTAAGAAGCTGCCGGTGGCAGGTTCTGTAGGTGACCTTCGCTCACAAAAAACACCTCGCGGGATATTACCAGTGAACAGTAACAAATAAATATCAAAACAGGCTACGTCTGTTTATGCTACGTCAACCGAATGAATGCAAAATATACAACAAAACAGGGCGTGCAGATTGCACGAATAAATTTTCAAATGTACTCTGGAATGCACACACTACAATTTCGTGAATTTCCAAAATCTCCGGCATATAAAAAGGCCATGCTTTCATAAACACAGCCTTTTTGATTTTATTCATTTAGTTTTATTCATTTGTTTTTATCAAACCTGACAGGTTCTTCCGATTCATATCAACGCATTGATTCCAGGTAAAATCCTGTACTTATGCCATGATAGGTTTCAGTGCTTCAGCCAGTTTCTCCTTCTCAGCTTCTGCTTCTTCCAGATTCTTGCCAAGAGTTGTGTAATAGATCTTGATCTTAGGTTCTGTTCCGGATGGACGAACTACTACTGTCTCGCCATTGTCCAGTTTGTAGATGAGTACGTTTGCTGCCGGAAGTCCTGTTTCTTCTGGTTTCTGATAGTCTGTTACTTTGACGATCTGGTGACCGGCGATCTCTGTGAGCGGTTTGTCGCGAAGTCCCTGCATCAGAGCTGACATCTTGTCCATTCCGCTTAATCCCGGGAATTCGAAGCTGTCTACTTTGTTCAGGTAACGTCCGTACTGTGCATAGATTTCTTCCAGTCTCTGTTTCAGAGAACTTCCAATGCTTCTGTAGTATGCAGCCATTTCACAGATCAGCATAGATCCGATGACAGCATCTTTATCACGTACGTATGGTCCTGCGAGGTATCCATAGCTCTCTTCAAATCCGAAGATAAATCTGTCTACTTCACCTGCTGCCTCAAGCTGTGCGATCTGATCTCCGATCCACTTAAATCCTGTAAGTACACTTCTGAGTTCTACACCATAATGCTCTGCTACTGCGTCTGCAAGCGGTGTGGAAACGATGGATTTCACTGCTACCGGATTCTTTGGCATTGTGCCTTTTTCAATGCGGCCTGCACAGATATAATCAAGAAGGAGTACACCTACCTCATTACCTGTTACCAGTTCATAAGAACCATCCGGGCATTTCATTGCGATACCGACACGGTCTGCATCCGGGTCAGTTGCAAGCATTAAGTCTGCACCTGTTTCTTTTGCAAGATTTAATCCCAGTTCCAGAGCTGCAAAGATCTCCGGGTTCGGATAGCTGCAGGTTGTGAAGTATCCGTTCGGATATTCCTGTTCCGGAACGATAGTGATGTCTGTGATTCCGATATCTTTTAATACCTGAGTTACAGGTACAAGACCGGAACCGTTTAATGGACTGTAAACCAGTTTCAGGCCTGCTGTTTTGCAAAGACCCGGACGAACCTGGCGGGATTCGATTGCTTCATAGAGAGCCTGTTTGCAGTCATCTCCTACGAAACGGATCAGACCTTCTTCTACACCTTCTGCGAAAGACATATATTTCGCGCCGGTAAGTACGTCTGTTTTCTGAATTTCATCATATACGATTGCTGCTGCATCATCTGTCATCTGGCATCCGTCCGGACCGTATGCTTTATATCCATTGTACTTAGCCGGGTTGTGAGATGCTGTTACCATAATACCTGCGTTGCATTCATAGTAACGTGTTGCAAAAGAAAGTGCTGGTACAGGCATCAGTGCATCGTAAATTCTTACTTTGATTCCATTTGCAGCCAGTACACCTGCTGCGTTCTTTGCAAATACATCGCTCTTAAGACGGCTGTCATAGCTGATCGCCACTGTCTGATTTCCGCCCTGTGTCTTTACCCAGTTGGCAAGTCCCTGTGTTGCCTGACGTACTACGTAAATATTCATACGGTTTGTTCCAGCACCCAGAACCCCACGAAGTCCGGCTGTTCCAAACTTCAGAGCCACTGCGAAACGATCTTTGATTTCTTCATCGTTTCCTTCAATTCTGGATAATTCCGGGTTAAGATCTGCATCTTCCAGATCTGCTGCTAACCAACGTTTGTATTCTTCCTGATACATTTTGACCACTCCTGCCATATTTTTTTAGATTTTTTTGTATATATTTGCTCAATATAGCTTCACTATACCATAATTTAAGTAAATCAGCAACAAAACAGGAAAATTTCACAAAAGTTTTATCTGAACCTGCCGTTATTTTCATTTCTTTTTTCCCTAATCCAAAAGGAATCATTGTTATTCCATTTTTCATCTTCGTGCCACTCCACATATCAGTGAAATAATTCCAACTACGATCAGAATCGGTAAAGCAATTGTAACCAATCCACCAATCGCCAGTGCAATCAAAATAACCGGAAGGAATACCAATGTAAATAGCACTTTCGTAATTCCCCAGGTCATCTTAAATGCAAGTCCGATCAGTTTTCCAAAAATCCCGAACATCAGACAGACAAATATAAATGTCAACATATATCTTTCACGCTCTCTTTCTTTATACAAACATATCCCTGTTGTCTTCGGGTGCTTTTCGCACCATTGACTATTTCTTTAAAAATAGATAAATCTTTTTTCATATAATATAACGTTCGAAAGCTTTGTTTGTATTCAGTATTTTTATAATTCACCAATATTTTTTTATATGACCTCAAATACAAGAATCTTCTCTCTATGATTATTCCCATTAAACAGATCCTTGCAATCAATCTCATCCGAAAACAGCAACTGTTCTTCTGTCATCAAATAACTGACATATTCATCTGATGGATAATAGAAAAACAGCGACATGCTCTCGCCACTTAAATCTTACAGATTTTGAAGTGGGAGCTTCCTGCTCAATTGCCCTTCAGGGCAAAGCTAAAACAGGCTATCCCCGCGTGTCCCGCGGTTCTTTTTTTATCCGGTTACGGATCTTTTCTGTGCTATTATGCACATTTATATTCTGTTACTTCCAATAATTCTCCAGCTATATCAGTGAATTATGTC
>NZ_JBWLUT010000135.1:0-1613 GCF_056504575.1 Blautia sp. CGZ-1-C1 | reverse complement strand
AGTTATGTCAGAAAATGTATTTGCAGGAGTACAATGAAGCGCCGCTCTTTATATCAATACGGCTCTGTAATTCAGCCAGGTGAGCAGGGACACCTTTCTGTAGGCATCGGCCTTGCCGTCTCACAGGGCGAGGTGGGATATCTTTCTCCGACATTCAATGTCACAGAAGAAGTCTTTGAGACTACGATTGATGGTGTAAAAGTTATCTTCCAGCTTACCCCTGACACTGAGTCACCGGCAGAAATGAACACCTATTTTCCTGATAAAAAAGCTCTCTGGCTGGCAGAAAACTGTACTGCAAGTATGCATAATATCTATACATTACGTGGTGCAGAGGTACGTGACGCCAATAGCTGGGCACGTTATATTACAGAAGCACAGAGTCTGTTCGGAAAAGATTCAGAAGTTGTTTTTCAGTCTCATAACTGGCCACACTGGGGCAACGATGTAATTCAGGAATATATGACAAATACAGCTGCTGTATATAAATTCATGCATGATCAGACCTTACTTTATATCAATCAGGGATATACTTCAACAGAAATCGCAAACATGATCGAACTTCCGGAAGCATTAAATAAAGTATGGTATACCCGTCAGTACTATGGTACTCTGAAACATAATGTAAAAGCTATCTATCAGAAATATATGGGATGGTATGATGCGAATCCGGTACACTTAGACGAACTTGAGCCAACCGAATATGCGAAAAAACTTGTAGAATATCTTGGTGATGCCGACAAAGTTCTGGAAATGGCAAAATCAGATTACGAAAAAGGTGAGTATCAATGGGTCGCACAGATCACAAATACTCTTGTGTATGCAGATTCGGAAAATGAGCAGGCAAAATATCTCTGTGCAGATGCACTAGAACAGCTTGGCTATCAGGCAGAATCCGGTGCATGGAGAAATGCATATCTGGTAGCAGCATCTGAACTTAGAAACGGTACAGATATGTATCCGCCAAGTGCTGTAACAGGATCAGGAAGTACCGCTCAGCAGATGGATATGCAGACAACTCTTGATTATATGGGAATCATGCTTGACAGTACAAAACTTGCGGATAAATCCTTTACTATAAATCTTCAGGTTGCCAATGATCAGAATTATCTTCTGAAAGTACATCATGGTGTACTCCTGTATTACCCGGATGAACAGGATGAAAACGCAGACATTACAATTACCACAAAGAAAGCCGGTGTTCTTGCAATCGCAGCCTGCAATGAAGATGGAATCAGCAAACTGGTTGAATCTGTAGAAGGAGATCAGGAACTTTACAAGGCATTCTGTGAAAGTATGACACCTCTGAGCTTGTATTTCAACATCATTGAACCATAAATAAAGTCAATTTAATGCCTCTTTTTGTGAATATGTGGGAGAATGATGGATGAAAACAATCATGTTATATGGATATCCCGGAGAATGTGAAGTCTCTGAACAATATCTGAAAGAATATAAAATACAGTGTTTTTCAGAGCAGGAAGAACTGGTACCGGCACTGATGGAAACACGTCCGGCTGCAGTATGGGTGATAATGGAGAAGGCAGCTGGTATGGAAGGTGTGATTGCGGTGAGAAGGATATATCCTGATCTTCCGGTCATATGGTTGTGAA
>NZ_JBWLUT010000134.1:0-1182 GCF_056504575.1 Blautia sp. CGZ-1-C1 | reverse complement strand
GACATGCTCTCGCCACTTAAATCTTACAGATTTTGAAGTGGGAGCTTCCTGCTCAATTGCCCTTCAGGGCAAAGCTAAAACAGGCTATCCCCGCGTGTCCCGCGGTTCTTTTTTTATCCGGTTACGGATCTTTTCTGTGCTATTATGCACATTTTTTATATATTCTTTTTCCTTCTTTCAGAATATTGACCGCCGCATTCACATCCCGGTCCATCCGGTTTCCACATTCGCATAGGTATATCCGTTCTGATAATGCCAGCTCTTTCTTCTTATGTCCGCATACGCTGCATATCTTACTGGATGCAAAATATCTGTCTACTTTTATCAGATATTTTCCACGTTCTTCCAGCTTATATCCAAGCAGGGAAAGGAACTGACCGTATCCGTTATCCTGTATCCCTTTTCCGAAATGCAGGCCTCCGGCTATCCCCTTCAGGTTCAGATCCTCCACACATACTGCGTCATAGTCTTCTGCAAGGCTGTGGCTGAGCTTATGCTGGAAATCCTTCCTCTGGTTCTTTATCTTTTCATGATATAAAGCAACCTTTTTCTTCTGTTTCTGATAGTTACGGCTGCCCTTTTCACATCTGGAAAGTTTTCTCTGTTCCCGGGCAAGTTTTTTCTCTGCATTCCGGTAAAACATGGGATATCCGGCTCTTTCACCGGTAGAAAATACACACATCCCATGCATGGCAAAATCCATCCCCAGGAATTTTTCCGCCTGTCTTTTCTCCGCTGTTTGGTTTTCACAGTCGAACAGCAGGCTGGCAAAATAAAGAAAATCTACCTCTTTCAGCCATGGATATTCTTTTTTATATCCGGCCGGCGTATTTTTCAGCATCTTTTTTTCTTCCTGATAATGACGGATCTTATCCGCAAGCATCCGGTTATAGAGAAAACGACTGCAGCCGATCGTCTTCTCTATCTGGGTTATCTGTTCTTTATTTGGATAGATCCTTATTTTTACTGCCCGGTTTATCTTTCTCACCCTGACTCTCTATATACTGATGGATTGTTTCAACAGGTGCTATATTTCAAAGATTTCTTTTGTTCTCTCTGACATCTTATCGTCCAGCATCTTTCTGCTATATTTCATAACCAGAATCAAACAAAAACACTGAATGAGAATTATTATCTAAACTCATTATGTACACTCACTTATTGCTTATTTCGACCGTCCAA
>NZ_JBWLUT010000133.1:0-18088 GCF_056504575.1 Blautia sp. CGZ-1-C1 | reverse complement strand
ATCCAGCAGAACGGATCCTTTGCTGGCATCATAGAATCTGGAAATCAGATTTACCAGAGTGGTTTTTCCGCTTCCTGTACCACCGATAATACCTACTGTCTGGCCCTTTTTTACAGAAAAACTGATATGGGAAAGACTGGGGGCACCGGCTTTGCTGTACTCAAAGGTTACATCATTGAATACAACGGCATTTTCAGAAAGTGAAGCATCAGCAGCTGCTGTTGCAAGGTCCTTCGATGTCTGAGTAGAATATGTGGAGGAAGACGGGTAGTTCATAGTAGATTTCACTTTCAGGATATCTGCCACACGTCCTGCACATGCTGCGGATTTGTTCAGAGTGATGATCAGGGAGGCAAGCTTGATCAGCTCCACGATCATCTGAGCCATGTAGTTATAAAGGGCAACCACCTGTCCCTGCTGCATACCGCCCAGATTTACTTCTACTCCTGCTTTCTGGATCAGGATGACAGTGGCAATATTGATCAGTACGTAAGTGACCGGATTTAACAAAGCGGAAAGCTTTCCTACAAAGAGATTTAACTTTGTCAGCTCCTGATTGCGGGTATCAAATTCTGCAACAGCCTCCTTCTCACGGCAGAATGCACGGATAACGCGGACGCCTGTAAGGTTTTCTCTGGTCAGTCCGGTTACTGTATCCAGTTTTCCCTGTACCTTTTTGAACAGAGGAATACTGAGAAACATAATAACAAAGACAACCAGAAACAGAAACGGGATCGCAACAGCAAAAACCAGGGCACATTTAAAGTCGATAGTAAATGCCATGACCATGGAACCAAGTACAATAAACGGACTTCGAAGAAGAAGACGAAGTCCCATATTTAATCCGTTCTGAATCTGATTGACATCATCGGTGAGTCTTGTGATAAGAGTATCTGTTCCAAGAGTATCCAGCTCTGTAAAAGACAGACGCTGTATATGGTCATAAACTGCCTGTCTTAATTTAGTGGCAAAGCCTACGCTGGCTTTGGCTGCAAAGAACTGAGCTGTAATGCTACTGGCAAGACCAAGAGCTGCCATTAAAATAAGAATAAAAAATCTCTGGACAATGTATTTGTTGTCATGGTTTGCAATACCTACGTCAATGATCTGTGCAATGACGATAGGAACGATCAGGTCAAATACAACCTCCAGAAATTTAAAAAATGGCGCCAGGATGCTTTCTTTTTTGTAGTTTTTTAAATAAACTGCCAATGAACGCATTTTAAAAATTCCTTCCTTTCGTAAAAATCTTTCCTATATTATTTCTGCCTTTTTTGAAAAATAATACATTCAAAAGTGTATCATTTAAGACTTTTTTGTCAAGAAAAATGTACAAAAACAGGTGAACTTTGGAGAAAATTCAGCTTGACTTGAAAAAAAGATATTACTAAAATATTCCGTAGCGCTATTTGTGCGCCAACAACTGATAAATTATCATCACCATAATGAGGAAGAAAATTATGCAGATTATTGAGACATTTGGTCATTATGTTGAAAATTTGACTAATACAAAGCCAGACTCAGCCCGCTGGCTGCTAAAAACCGGCTGGGAAGCACAGAATCTGAAGTTCCGTTATATGCAGGACAAGAGACTGATGCCTGCAGACAGGCATCTTGCAAATCTGATGATGGATACCATGCTGCGTCCCCTTCAGAAACCGGAAGATTCTGTTATTGTAAGTATTTTTACTCCCTGCGAAATGATGCAGGAGGTGGGATTACATCCCTATAATGTAGAGGGATTTTCCTGCTATCTTTCTGCAAGCAAAGCGGAGAGAGCATTTTTACAGCAGGCAGAGAATCAGGGAATTGCAGAGACATTGTGCAGTTATCATAAGACATTTCTGGGTGCAGCGCAGAAAGGACTTTTGCCAAAGCCCAAATGTATTGTTTATACCAACCTGACCTGCGATGCCAACCTGCTTACATTCCGTACCCTGGCAGATTTCTACCAGGTACCTGTATTTGCCATTGATGTACCATGGAATCAGACGAAAGAGAATGTACAGTATGTGGCAGATCAGTTAAGGGATTTAAAAGTATTTCTGGAAAAAAATACAGGAAAAACAATCTCTGAGGACAGATTAAAGGAACGCCTTGTCTGCAGTAAGCGGACTCTGGAAAATTATAGGAAATATCAGCAGCTGCGTGCGGACAGATATGTGCCCTCTGATCTGGTCACACCGTTATATGCAGGAATGACCAACAATATCCTTCTTGGAACAGCAGAAGAAGAAAAGTATACACAGATGCTTCTTGAAGATATTAAGAAAGCACCGGCAGCGAAAGGGAAACACATTTACTGGATGCATACCATTCCGTTCTGGTCGGATGCAGTGCGCCAGGAGCTTTGCTTCAGCGAGAAAGCCCAGATTGTGGGATGTGAACTTGCAGAAACCTGTGAGCCGGACTTTGATCCTGAGAACCCCTTTGAAGCGATGGCGAGGAGAATGGTATATCATGCACTGAACGGAAGTGCCCTTAGAAGGATTGAAGCCGGCATCCGTCATGCGAAACAGGCAGGAGCAGACGGTGCTGTGTGGTTTGGACATTGGGGATGCAAGCACACCCTTGGTGCAGCACAGCTTGCAAAGAAGAAGTTCGAGGAAGCCGGTCTGCCCCTTTTGATCCTGGACGGTGACGGGTGTGATCGAAGCCATGGAGGAGAAGGACAGACTTCCACCAGGCTGGGAGCTTTTCTGGAAATGCTGGGAGGTGCCGAAAATGAATAAAACATATTATGTCTGTAAATATACCCCCATTGAGCTTCTGGAATCTCTTGGCGGGGAATGTGAGAACTTTAACCATATGCCGGATGGTTTTGACTTGGCTGATCAGGTTTCACATCCCAATATCTGTGGCTTTGGAAAAACACTTCTGGAAGGAGTCATGGAGGGAAAAATCAAGGAACTTGTTCTGGTGAGCTGCTGTGATACCATCCGAAGTGTTTATGACATTCTGCTGGAAAGTGGTAAGCTGGATTTTCTTTATATTTTGGATGTGCTTCACTGTGACAGTGCCTGCAGCAGAGAGCGTATGGCTGCACAGTTAAAAGGTCTGGCGGAGGCTTATGCGCAGTATAAAGGTACAGAGTTTGATGCCGGAAAATTCCGGGCTGCTTTCCATGTACAGGAAAAAATCACAAAGCCTCATATTGCAGTGCTTGGTGCCAGAATGGGGCAGGAATTATTTGAAATGACCAGTAAAGCTATGCCCCTTCCAGTAGAGAATGATACCTGTGTGCATAACCGCTCTGTGGGAAATATACTTCCACCGGAGGACGCTTCTTTTGATGAACTGATGGACTGGTATGCAGGTGAGATCCTGGGGCAGATTCCATGTATGCGTATGATGGACCCCACAGGCCGTAAGAAGCTTTATAATGATCCGTCTGTTGCAGGAATTATTTATCATACAGTGAAGTTCTGTGATTTTTACAGCTTCGAATATGCAGATATCAAGAACCATACAGAAGTACCTCTTTTAAAGATTGAATCAGATTATACCATTCAGAGCAGTGGTCAGCTTCTTACCAGACTGGAAGCTTTTGCAGAGAGTATTCAGCCTGAAACACTGGAGCAGACCATAGAGGTCGACACAAAAGGAGAGAGAAAAATGGGAAAAGGCTATTTCGCAGGGATTGACAGTGGTTCTACCAGTACAGATGTGGTGATTTTAAATAAAGATCATGAGATTGTGACCAGTATTATCCTGCCTACAGGAGCAGGAGCTGCTATTGGAGCAGACCGTGCCCTTGCAGAGGCATTGAAAGAGGCCGGATTGCAGAGAGAAGATATTGATGCGCTGGTTACTACCGGATACGGACGTACAGCTATTAAAAATGGTGATAAGAGTATCACAGAGATCACCTGCCATGCAAGAGGTGCGCATTTCCTGAATCCGGAAGTCCGTACTGTTATTGACATTGGCGGACAGGACAGCAAGGTGATCCGACTGGATGAGAACGGTGCAGTTGCAAACTTTGTTATGAATGACAAATGTGCGGCAGGAACCGGACGATTTCTGGAAATGATGGCACGTACCATGGAAATGAATCTGGATCAGATGAGCGAATGTGGGCTGGAATTCAAAGAAGATATTACAATTTCCAGTATGTGTACAGTGTTTGCAGAATCAGAAGTTGTATCTCTGATCGCCCAGAATAAGGCAACAGATGATATTGTCCATGGTCTGAATAAGGCGGTTGCTGTAAAAACCGCAGCTCTTACCAGACGTGTGGGCGGTGAGGAGAAATATATGATGACCGGTGGTGTTTCTAAGAATAAGGGTCTGGTAAAGACACTGGAAGAGAAGCTTGGAACAAAGCTGGTAATCAGTGACAAAGCTCAGCTTTGCGGTGCACTTGGCGCAGCACTGTTTGCGGCTGATATGGCTGATGCGTAAATTTTTAGTTACTGTTCACTCCGTTCACAGTAACAATTTTTATACTTTTTTTATAAAAGTTTAATTTTCTATTGACGAGTTCAAATTTAAGAGCTATAGTATACCACAGTAACAGCAATTAACGAGGTGAAGTTTGCAGGAAAGAGGAAGCCACACAAAAGGCTATACCCGCCGAAGGAGTAAAACTCTCAGGTTCCCTGGATGCAGGGAAGAACTGCAAATGGATCGTTTCTCTGGAGACACCCGTTAGATCGGGGGCCGAAGGTGCAAATAACATGGAATGTGGATAACTTCCCACAACTGGTTATCTGATCCGTGTTTTGAATCTCTCAGGCAAAAGGACAGAGGATGCTTTATCATCCCTGCTGATTCATTTTAAATATATGAACAGTATTTTCTGAACTTCTGATTTTTGAAACGGTCTGTTATTACTTTGTTTCCCAGCTGTACAATATATTACACTTTTTAAAAGAAAAAGGAGATTTATTATTATGTGGGAAGCGATCAATTCTTTTTTGACAACAGTAGACAATCTGGTCTGGGGCGTACCCCTTATGGTCCTGATCATGGCAGGTGGTATCCTGTTAACTGTCAGACTCGGACTTCTTCAGATACGAAGACTCCCCCTTGCATTAAAATGGATGTTTAAAAACGAAGAAGAAGGCGATGGTGAGATTTCCAGCTTCGCAGCTTTATGTACAGCACTGAGCGCTACAATCGGAACCGGTAATATAGTCGGTGTTGCAACTGCTGTCTGCGCCGGTGGTCCCGGAGCTTTATTCTGGATGATTCTTGCAGCATTCTTCGGAATGGCAACAAAATTCTCTGAAGGTCTTCTTGCAGTGAAATACCGTGTGGTAGCAGAAGACGGTCACAGCCTTGGCGGTCCTTTCTATTACATTGAGAAAGGTATGGGAACAAAATGGAAATGGCTTGCAAAGATCTTTGCATTCTTTGGCGTATGTGTAGGCCTTTTCGGAATCGGTACATTCAGCCAGGTAAATGGTATTTCCAGTGCAGTTCAGAATTTCTTTGATCCGAACAAATCAAACTGCGTGAATATCCCATTCCTTGGAGAGTATTCCTGGGCAGTTGTAATTTCTTCCCTGATCCTTGCAGCCTGTGTTGCAGCAATCCTCATCGGAGGTCTGAAACGAATTGCAACAGTCAGCCAGATTATTGTACCGTTTATGGCGGTGATTTATCTGATCTTCAGTGTTGCGTTGATTCTTTTAAACATTACAGAGATTCCGGCAGCAATCGTTACAGTTGTGAAGGGAGCCTTTAATCCGTCAGCAGTGACAGGCGGTGTGGTAGGAACAATGATCGTATCCATGCAGAAAGGTGTGGCTCGTGGTATCTTCTCAAATGAAGCAGGTCTTGGTAGTGCGCCTATCGCAGCGGCAGCAGCTCAGACAAAAGAGCCTGTACGTCAGGGCCTTGTAAGTATGACTGGTACATTTATTGATACCATCGTGATCTGTACAATGACAGGTCTTTCCATCGTACTGACAGGTGCATGGCAGGTAGAAGGTCTGGAAGGTGTTCAGGTAACTACCTATGCATTCCAGCACGGACTTCCGATCCCTGGACAGGTTTCTGCATTTGTATTAATGATCTGTCTGGTATTCTTTGCATTTACTACGATTCTTGGATGGGATTATTACAGTGAAAGATGTCTGGAATATCTGACAAACGGACATAAGAAAACAATCCTTACATACCGCTGGCTTTACATTCTGGCAGTGTTTATCGGACCGTATATGACAGTAAGTGCTGTATGGACGATCGCAGATATCTTCAACGGACTGATGGCGATTCCGAATATGATCGCATTGTTCGCATTAAGCGGAGTGATCGTAAAAGAAACAAAAACATTTTTTGCAGCAGAAAAGCATAAAATGTAAGAAATCAAAAGTAATAAAAGAACAGAAAACAGTAAATCCTCTGATTATGGAATTTATAGCAATCCTGATCAGAGGATTTTTTTGCTTGCGTTTGCTTGATTATGACTTTATTTTGTGCAAAGTTAACCAAAATCAGTCATTATTTTTATGAATTAGTTTGATTGACTTTGAGCGAATATGACATTATACTAAGACCGTAAACAAAAAACAGTCACGAACACGCAGAAAAGACATGACAATATGTGCTCTTGGAATCTTTTTGGGCAAGTGCAATAAAGAGTTCGAAAGTATATCAATATAAAACGGGAGGGAAAGAAGAGATGATTTACACAGTAACTTTTAATCCATCTCTGGACTACATCGTTTCGGTAGATGATTTTAAACTGGGACTGACAAACAGAACAAGTTCAGAACTGATGCTTCCGGGGGGAAAGGGAATTAATGTTTCCACAGTCCTTATGAATCTTGGGATTGAGAACACTGCACTTGGATTTACTGCAGGGTTTGTAGGGAAAGAAATTATCCGTAGATTACATGAGATGGGAGCGAAATCTGAGTTCATTCAGATTAGTGAAGGGGTTTCAAGGATCAATCTGAAACTGAAATCTATTGACGGAACCGAGATCAATGGTGCAGGACCGGTGATCAGCAAGGATAAAGTAGAGGAACTGATGAAGAAGCTGGAGGAGCTTGGAGGAGGCGATGTACTTTTCCTGGCAGGTAGCATTCCATCTTCTATGCCGGATGACATGTATGAACAGATCATGGCAAGGCTGGATGGAAAAGGTGTGATGATCGTAGTTGATGCCACAAAGGATCTTCTGGTCAATGTCCTGAAATATCATCCATTCCTTGTAAAACCAAATAATCATGAACTGGGCGAGATCTTCGGTGTAGAATTAAAAACAAGAAAAGATGTAATTCCTTATGGAAAGAAACTTCAGGAAAAAGGTGCAAGAAATGTGCTGATCTCCATGGCTGGCGAAGGTGCGGTTCTGATAGCAGAGGACGGACAGGTATTTGAAGAACCTGCACCGAAAGGCAGACTGGTCAATGGTGTGGGTGCAGGAGATTCCATGGTAGCAGGATTCGTTGCAGGCTGGATGGAGAAGAAGGATTACGAACATGCATTCCACATGGGAATTGCGGCAGGAAGTGCAAGTGCATTTTCTGAAAATCTTGCAACAAAGGAAGAAATAGAAGCGGTTTATGGTCAGATAACCGGAAAATAATAAAGGGAGAAGAAAAGATGAGAATAACAGATTTGCTTGACAGACGAAGCGTATCGCTGACAGCTGCTCCGAAAACAAAGTCAGAAACTCTGGATATGGCAGTTGATCTGATGGTAAAGAGTGAGAAAATCAGCGACCGTGAGGCTTATCGTAAACAGGTATATTTAAGAGAAGAAGAGAGCACGACAGGTATCGGCGAAGGAATTGCCATTCCTCATGGTAAATGTGATGCAGTTAAGAAGCCGGGACTTGCGGCAATGGTCATCAAAAATGGTGTAGAGTTTGAAGCACTGGATGACGAACCTGTAACCTTATTATTCCTGATCGCAGCACCGAATACAGAGGATAACATTCACCTGGATGTACTCAGTAAGCTTTCTGTGATGCTGATGGATGAGGAGTTTACAGAATCTCTTCGCAACGCATCTTCTGTAGATGAGTTTATGGACATTATTGACAGGGCAGACAGTGAAAAGAAAGATATTGATGAGAGACTGGCAGATACCGGATCAGCAGAAGGAACACAGGCGAAGATCCTTGCGGTTACTTCCTGTCCTACCGGTATCGCACATACGTACATGGCAGCAGAAGGAATTGAAAAAGCTGCAAAAGTAAAGAACTGCTTTGTGAAGATTGAAACCCGTGGATCCGGTGGTGCAAAGAATGTGCTGACAGATCAGGAAATTGCAGAAGCAGATTGTATTATTGTTGCAGCAGATGCCAAAGTTCCGATGGAACGATTTGATGGTAAAAAAGTAATTGAATGTCAGGTATCAGATGGAATCAGCAAAGCAGAACAGCTGATTGAGAGAGCAATTAACGGAGATGCGCCCGTTTATCATGCGGCAGCCGGTTCACAGTCATCTTCCTCTAATACGAAATCCGGCGGCGGTGTAGGGCATAAAATATATATGCAGCTGATGAACGGCGTATCTCATATGCTTCCATTAGTTGTAGGCGGCGGTATTCTGATCGCGATCGCATTCCTGATCGATGGATTGAGTGTAGATTTAAGTGCACTTCCGGCAGACCAGAGAGCAAACTTTGGTACGATCACACCGGTAGCTGCGTTGTTTAAGAATATTGGTGGAACAGCATTTGGATTTATGCTCCCGATTCTTGCAGGATTTATCGCTATGGCAATCGGTGACAGACCTGCACTTGCGCTTGGTCTGGTTGGCGGTATGATGGCAGCTAACGGAAAATCTGGTTTCCTTGGTGCATTGCTTGCAGGTTTTGTAGCAGGATACCTGATTCTTGGACTTCGTAAATTATGTGACAAACTTCCTGAAGCATTAGAGAAAATCGCACCTGTTCTGATCTACCCTGTAGTCGGAATCCTTGTTATGGGACTCTTAATGACATTTATCGTAGAACCGATCATGGGTGGTATCAACACAGGACTGAACAATGCCTTGACAGGAATGGGAAGTTCTAGTAAAGTAGTGTTAGGTATGGTGCTTGGTGGAATGATGGCAATCGATATGGGCGGCCCGTTCAACAAAGCAGCATATGTATTTGGAACAGCTGCTATTGCAGCAGGTAACTATGATATCATGGCAGCAGTTATGATCGGTGGCATGACACCTCCTTGTGCAATCGCACTGGCAACACTGCTGTTTAAGGATAAGTTCACAAAAGAAGAGAGAGACGCAGGTCCGACAAACTTTATCATGGGCCTTGCATTTATCACAGAAGGTGCGATTCCGTTCGCAGCATCTGATCCGCTTCATGTACTTCCATCCTGCATCATCGGATCTGCTGTAGCAGGCGCTATTTCCATGGCATTTAACTGTACACTGATGGCACCACATGGTGGAATCTTCGTATTCCCTGTAGTTGGAAATGCAGTAATGTATCTGGTGGCATTAGTTGTGGGAACTGTAATCTCAGCAGTCCTGCTTGGCCTGTTAAAAAAGAAGATTGCATAGACAGTGAAATGAAACAAAACCTGACAGGTTTATCTACCGGTTATCGGTATATGAATCAAACAGGTAAAAAACAAAACAAAGATATGGAGGATATTAAAAATGAAAGAATTTAAGTACGTAATCACAGACAACGAAGGAATTCATGCACGTCCGGCAGGAGAACTTGTAAAACTGGTAAAAGGTTTTGAATCTACAGTATCTATCGAAAAAGAAGGAAAGAAAGTAGACTGCAGAAAACTTCTTGCACTGATGGGACTTGGCGTTAAGAAAGGTCATGAAGTAACATTCACAATCGAAGGTGCTGATGAAGAAGCAGCATACGAAGCAGTAAGCAAATTTATGCAGGAGAATCTGTAATTAGCGGAATTAAATATAAGGAATAAGAGGGACAGGAGATGATGCAATCATCTCCTGTTTCTGTTATAATGAAATAGAGAATATAATCATCAGGTAAAGCTCATTGAAAATCGCCTTTGGCGATGGGGTTTATAATATTTGAATTAAAATAGATAAATGGAGGCACAGTATGCTGACAGAACAGAGACATGAAATTATTCTGAGGCTTCTGGAGGAAAAAAAGAGTATCACTGTTACGGAACTGAAAGAACTTCTGGATGCATCAGAGTCCACAGTGCGCAGAGATATCACAGCGCTGGATAAAGCAGGAAAGCTTACCAAAGTTTTTGGCGGGGCAGTGGCATTAAATCACAAGGTAACTGCCTACGAACCCACAGTAGCGCAGAAATCAGAACTAAATAAAGAAGAAAAGAAAAAGATAGCAAAATATGCAGCCAGTCTTATTTTACCGGATGACTTTGTTTATCTGGATGCAGGAACTACCACAGGGCTGATGTTAGAATATCTGGAAGGTACACAGGCATCCTTTGTCACAAATGCAGTATCCCATGCGCAGACGTTGGCGAAGATGGGGATTCGCGTCTACCTGATCGGGGGAGAACTGAAGAGTTCTACAGAGGCGGTTGTCGGAAGCCAGGCGATGCAGATGATCCAGATGTATCATTTCACCAAAGGCTTCTTTGGAACGAATGGAATCGCGAAAAGAGAGGGCTTCACAACACCGGATGCCAATGAGGCAATCGTGAAGAGCACAGCGATGAAACAGTGCAAAGATGTGTATGTTCTGGCAGATACGACTAAGTTTGGACAGGTGAGTTCTGTGACATTTGGGGAATTTGCAGATGGATGTATTCTGACGGAAGAGATTCCGGAGGAATATAGGGAAAGCAGAAATATTCTGAAGGTATAAATTAAGTAATGGGAGTGGTATCAATAAGTTGATATCTTGATTATTGATTCAAAAATCAATTTATAGATATATTAACCGAATCAAGTAAGTCCCCTGCGGGGGTTGCTATTTTGAATGGGAGAGGGTGTATTGATGAAGTTTGCACATATTGCGGATCTGCATATTGGGAAAAGAGTGCATGATTTTTCTATGTTGGAGGATCAGAGGTATATATTGGATCAGATGCTGGGAATTTTTGAAGAACAGCGTGTTGATGGGATTCTGATTGCCGGGGATGTTTATGATAAGGTGGTGCCGTCGGCGGAGGCGGTGCAATTGTTTGATGAGTTTATTACGAGGCTGGCGAAGTTGAAGATGCCGGTGTATATGATCAGTGGAAATCATGATTCGGCGGAGAGGCTTTCTTTTGGGGCGAAGTTGTTTGAGAGCAGTGATATTTATATTTCACAGGTTTATGACGGGAAGGTGAAGAAGGTTGGGCTGGAGGATGAGTATGGGTTAGTGAATGTTTATCTTCTGCCGTTTTTGAAGCCGGCGACGGTGCGTCATGTTTTGCAGAGGGATGATATCGAAAGTTATGAGGATAGTGTTACGGCTGCCTTGCAGGAATGTGAGGTGGATGCTTCACAGAGAAATGTTCTGGTTGCGCATCAGTTTGTGACTGGGGCTGACAGGTGTGATTCTGAAGAGACCTCGGTGGGTGGTCTTGATAATGTGAGTGCAGAAGTGTTTGATGAGTTTGATTATGTGGCGCTGGGGCATATTCACAGGCCGCAGAAGATGGGAAAAGAGACGCTGCGTTATAGTGGGACACCGTTGAAGTATTCTTTTTCGGAAGTGGAACATAAGAAGTCGGTGACAATCGTGGAGCTATTAGAAAAGGGGAATGTGCAGATTAGTACGGTTCCATTGGTTCCTTTGAGGGATATGCGAAAAGTTCGTGGAACTTATATGGAAGTGACAGCGAAGGAGAGTTATACTGCGGAGAATAAGATGGATTATCTGCAGATTACGTTGACGGATGAAGAGGATGTGCCGGGGGCGTTGCAGAAACTACGTACGATTTATCCGAATCTGATGCGGCTGGAGTACGATAATAAGCGTACCAGGGAGAACAAGGAAGTTCAGGCTGTTGAGGCACAGGAGCAGAAGTCGGAGCTGGAGTTGTTTGGGGAATTTTATGAGCTTTTGAATAATGAGCCTATGAAGGAAGAACAGACGGAGTTTATGGAAAATTTGATTCGGGGGCTGAAGGAGGTGTGAGTATGAAACCATTGAAACTGACGTTATCTGCATTTGGACCGTATGCGGGTGAAACGGAGATTGATTTTACGCAGTTTGGAGGTCAGGGACTGTTTTTGGTGACAGGAGATACAGGGGCTGGAAAGACTACGATTTTTGATGGGATTACGTTTGCCCTGTACGGGGAAACCAGCGGTGGAATTCGTGAGGCATCGATGCTTCGAAGTAAGTATGCAAAGCCGGAGGCACCTACTTATGCGGAATATGTTTTTGAATATAAAGATAAGGTGTATACGGTAAAAAGGAGTCCGGATTATGAGCGCCCGAAGGCCAGAGGTACTGGGATGACGATGCAGAAGGGGGAAGCATTGCTGACTTTTTCTGATGGGAAGTCGCCGGTGACGAAGCTGAAAGAGGTAAATCAGGCGATTACAGAGTTGCTTGGGCTAGATATGAAGCAGTTTACGCAGATTGCCATGATTGCGCAGGGAGATTTCAGAAAGCTGCTTCTGGCGGATACAGAAGAGCGGAGCAATATTTTCAGGAAACTTTTTCATACAGATATTTACAAGGTTATTCAGGAGAAGCTGAAATTTGAGGCGGGCAGTCTGGATAAGGCGTATAAAGAGCTGTTGCGCAGTATCCAGCAATATACGGAACAGGTCAGGTATCCGGCACAGGATACACTGGGACAGCAGTGGGAGTTGCTTGAGAAGAATGGATTTGAGGGAAATCTGGAAGAAGGACTGGAACTTCTGGGAGAGCTGCTTAAAGCAGATAAAAAAGTTCTGAAAGATTTAAATAAGCAGATTAAAGAGAATGATATAAAACTGGAAGATGTGAATCAGCTTTTAGGAAAGGTTCATAAAGAAGCGGATGCAAAAGTAAAAAGGGAACAGCTGCAAAAAGAGATGGAAATGTTGATTCCGCAGCTTACAAAAGCAAAAGAAGAGGCAGAAAATGCTGCGACAGAACCAGAACAGGTTCAGCAGTTGTTGCTTTCCATACAGAAAGAAAAAGAAAATCTGGATCGCTATACAAGGTTGGAAAATCTGATAAAAGAACTGGAAGATGCCGGTGCGCAGATAGAAAATCTGAAAAAAAACAGCGTGTCTCTGGATGAGAAACAAAAAGGGGCAGGCAGCATTCTGGAAGAGAAACAAAAAGAATATCAGACAACAGATAAGACTGAGAAAGAGAAAGCGGAAACGGATTATCAGAAGGAGAAGATTGATAATCTCTATACAGAAATCCACAAAAATTGTGGGAATCTGGATTTTCTGCATACAAAAATTCTGGAATTGGAGAGGCAGTCCGAGGAAGAAGAAACACTTTCTGAGAAATTAAAAAAGAATCTGGGTGAGCTGGAACAAAAACTTATTTCTGGTGAGAATCTGGAAGTTAAAGAGAATAATCTGATTCAGCGAATGCAGCATATCAGAAAGATGAAAGAGCAGCAGATACGTTGTCAGAATTTTGCAAAAGAGGCAGAAAGCAAAAGAGCAGCATATCTGGCCGCGTCTGCGAAGCTGGCAGAAACAAAAGATCTTTTAAATAAAATGGAACAGGCTTTTCTGGATGCGCAGGCAGGGGTTCTTGCGGCTAATTTACAGGAAGGAATTCCTTGTCCTGTATGCGGTTCTGTCCATCATCCAAAGCTTACACAGATTCCAGAAAAAGTACCGACAGAAAAACAGCTGAAACAGCAGAAAAAACTTGCGGAAATGGCAGAGAAAGAAGCTTCTGCAGCAAGTGTGCAGGCAGGAGAAGCTGCCGGACTGTTACAGCATTCACAGGAAGAATTACAGGAAAATTACAAAAATTATGCAGTACAGTACCTGGATGTGGAAAAAGAGGATGTTTCAGTGACACAGCAGCTTCTTGAGACACAGGAAAGCGTTGTTCAGATACAGATAGAAGAAATCCAAGAGCAGAAAAAAGCTCAGCAGGCTATCTTGAAGCAAAAGGAAGAAATGACTTTGCAATCAGAGGAGCACGAGAAAGAATACCAGAAACTTCGTATCAGTCTTGAAAAGAGAAAAAGCCAGCAGGAGAGTATCAGTGAGCAGCTTCAAAGCCAGCTGGATAATCAGCTGCTTGAGTCAATGTATAAAGAGGACAGGCAAAAAAGCGACGAGAACTTAGTATTGCTACAACAACAGATTGATAAGGTGGAAGAAAATCATCAGCAAAATTGTGATAATATGCTGTTATTTGTGAATAGGGGAAAGAATGCAGAAAAATGGCTGAAAGAGCAACAGAATTTCCTGAATCAGAAGCAGGAAAAACTGGCGGGACTTCTGGAATACAGAAAACTTCTGGAGACGCAGATCACTAAAATACAGACGGATCTTACTGTTTTTACAGATAAGATAAATCAAAATCAGCAGCAGATAGCGGCAGAGAAATCACGATATGATCAGCTCCTGAAACAGAAAGAGACAATGGAAAAAGAGCTTGGAGAGCGCACGAAAGAGGAAATCCTGTCTCAGATCCAGAGCCAGACACAGAAACGTCAGGAACTGGAGCTGCATTATAAGACAATAACAGAGAAAAAAGATGCCTTAGAGAAGAGAATGACAGAGCTGAATTCAGTAATCACATCTTTGACAGAACAGTTAAAAGAATCTGTAAATATTTCATCAGAAGATTTAAAAATTCAGAAGGAAAGTTTTCAGGAGCAAAAGAAAATACTTTCATCAGAACGTGATGAAGTTCATGCCCGTCTGGAAATCAACGGTGATATGTATGAAAAAGTCCGCAGGCAGCAGACCGAACTTATGAAAACGGAAACCCGATGGAAATGGATGAAATCTTTGTCAGATACCGCAAATGGCACGATAACAGGTAAGGCAAGAATCATGCTGGAAACTTACATTCAGATGCAGTATTTTGACCGTATTCTTGCGAGAGCAAATATCCGGCTGATGACAATGAGTGGTGGTCAGTATGAATTGATCCGGCGAAAAGAAAATAAAAGCAGAGTAGGAAAAACTGGACTGGAACTGGATGTTATCGATCATTATAACGGAAGCAACCGAAGCGTCAAATCTCTTTCAGGTGGAGAATCTTTTCAGGCTTCCTTATCTCTGGCGCTTGGTCTTTCTGATGAGATTCAGTCAAATTCAGGTGGAATTCAGCTGGACACCATGTTTGTGGATGAAGGTTTCGGATCTCTGGATGAAGATTCACTGGATCAGGCAATCCGCGCGTTAAAAGATTTAAGTCAGGGAAGCAGATTAGTGGGAATTGTTTCTCATGTATCAGAACTGAAAGAGCGTATTGACAAAAAGATCATAGTGAATAAAAAAAGAACAGAAGATGGAATTGGCAGTGTTATCACAATAGAAAATTAAGAAGGGGGTGTGGCTTTTGGCCGCACTTCTTTTGGTTGAGATCATATTTATAAAATATTGCGAATAAACAATGAGCGTTCAAATAAAGGATTTTGAGATAAAAGAAAAAGTTATATAAAATTAACTTGACAGCAGAATCATTTTAGTATATATTAAAACACGAGGTTAGATAGAACTAACTAAAGCACTATTGGAGTTTTATTTTGCAGTAATTCAAGTGGTCAGTACACCACTGTACCAACAAGTTGCTGACTGAGAAATGAATGACAGTAATCAAGCTTTGCAGAGAATGAATAAGAAATATTTTTTTGTAAAGTTTTATTTTTTAATGCATGGTTAGCATATTCTAACTAAAAATGTTATTTAAGAAAGGAAACCTGACATGCTGGAGAAATCTGTGATCGAACATTGTTCACCTACATTGGCATCTATTAAAACCGGAAATCTTTTTACATATAAATATGAATCTGAGGAAGAATTATGGAAGAGCGTAGACGATTTTAATGAATGCGTAAAGGAAAAAGGTGTTTCCATCACAGTCCTTCGCAAGAGTGAAAGTAAGGCACTGATCTATGTCTGCCGTTTTTCCAGCCTGGAAAGAGATCTGAAGAAACCCGGTGTAGCAAAATTTATGAAGAAATACGGCTATGAGAGTACGGATCTGCATATGCTCTGGAAAGACTAAGAGGCCGTCTTGCGCAGCGTGAGGATTTCCCTCATGAGATAGGTTTGTTTCTTGGATATCCGTTGGGGGATGTGATAGGGTTTATTAAAAATGCGGGGCAGAATTGTAAATGTGTGGGCTGTTGGAAAGTTTACTGTAATGAATGTGAAGCGGTGAAAGCCTTTGCGAGATTCAAGAAATGTACCAGCGTATATGTTCGGCTTTGGAACCAGGGAAGAAGTGTTCGCCAGTTGACAGTAGCGGCGTAAATATCGTAAATTAAACGAATTACGAACATCGTTTGACAAGGGTGTGTTTCTATAACATCGAACAGGTACGGGAATAAATAACGTTTGTTTAAGTAAGTTGTATAATAGAAAAGTCATATGACTTTTTATTATAAATAGAAAGAGAATTACTGTTAAAGCAGATTTTAAGGAGGATTTTAATCATGAGTAAAGTAGCAGTTGTTTATTGGAGCAGCACAGGAAACACAGAGGCAATGGCAAATGCAGTTGCAGATGGAATTAAGGAAAAAGGCGGCGAGGCTGTTCTTCATACTTGTGAGGATTTTGACGGATTTAAAGTAGCTGAATATGATGCAATCGCTTTTGGATGCCCGGCAATGGGAGATGAAGTTCTGGAAGATACAGAGTTCGAGCCGATGTTTGATGGATGTAAAGATGCACTCAAAGGCAAAAATATCGCTCTGTTTGGTTCTTACGGATGGGGAGATGGCGAATGGATGCGCAACTGGGAAGACTCCTGCAAGGAGGCTGGTGCAAACCTTGTATGCGAAAGTGTGATCTGCCAGGAAGAACCGGATGATGAAGCTACAGAAGCATGCAAAGCACTGGGTGCTGCATTAGTATAATTGAACTAAATATGAGAAAATAGTGATTTACGTAATAAATCAGCGGGTTCTAAATATTTAAAGTGCGAAAAAGAGACTGTTTACACATTAAGATGTAGCAGTCTCTTTTTTTCAGGTCAAAAGTGTTTCGTGTTCATGGAGTGTACGATATTCTCTTGGCGTACATCCATAACATTCCATAAAATATTTGGAAAAATAACTTAAATGATTAAATCCGCACAAGATCGCAATCTCTGTTATGCTTTTCTGCGTAGTGCACAGAAAACGGCAGCTGATCTTTAATCGGTAGGTATTGAGAAAATCCACAGGTGACTGCTGCATATAATGCTTGAATATCTGGCAGCATTTACTCCTTCCCACATGACCGGCTGCTGCAATATCCGTAAGCGATATTTTCTCAGGGTAGTGTTGATAAATAAAGGATACCATATCTTTCTGAATATTCAGTTCCTGTTCGGACTCTGATTTATTTTTTGCAGCTGACAGCAGATCAGTGCGGATAAGAAAGCTCCATAGTTCCAGCATACAGCTTATAACACCTAATTCATAACCTGAATCAGAATCTTCTTTCAACAGGAGAACTTCCTGTAAATATCTGCCGGCTTTCACCCCTGCTTCATCATTTGAGTAAAAATGATGAAATTTCAGGCTGGTGTTTTCGAAAAAAGGAAGAAAATATTTTTCCTGTAATATCTGGTTATTCCCAAACAAAGAAGGGTGAAACAGAATACAGAGAAAATAGCAGTCCTGTTGTTCAAAAGCATATCCGTAATGCATCTGTCTTGCATTGACCATCACGGAATCACCTTCATTTAAGATAAGTCTTTTTCCGTTCACATAATATCTCATTTTTCCAGTGATAATATAGATCCATTCAATATCATCATGCCAGTGACAGGGAGCACACATATTATAATATGAAGCAAGATGTGCAGCACGGATATACAAAGGAATTCCGGCCTGATCATAAGGAACTACTTCTGAAGAATCTGGCATAAGCTCTGTTCTGATTAATCCCATAAATTCACCTCGCGTACGATTTTTATAAAAAATAAGGACTATTCTGATAGATTACTGTATCTGAGAATACTATAATTATAACATCTGCAGATGTAAAAAATCAATCAGAGGGATATAATGAAATCAGAAAAAAGAATTTTTTGTTACTGTTCACTCCGTTCCCAGCAACACGCTTCGCGATGCACAGAATT
>NZ_JBWLUT010000132.1:0-64898 GCF_056504575.1 Blautia sp. CGZ-1-C1 | reverse complement strand
GCTGGATCTGAAGCTGCCTTTCTATAATGGCTTTCACTGGTGTGAAGAAATACGCAGAATTTCTCAGGTTCCGGTTATCTTTATTTCTTCGGCGGCAGATAACATGAATATGGTTATGGCAATGAGCCGCGGTGCAGATGATTTTATTGCAAAACCGTTTGATATGGATGTACTGACTGCAAAAATTCAGGCGATTCTGCGCCGCGCATATTCCTTTGGAACTCCGGGAAATGTTCTCTCTGGAATATAATGGAGTTGTTCTGAGTCCTTCCCGCTGTACCCTGACGTGGAATGGAAACGATATTGATCTTACGAAAAATGAGCTTCGTATTCTGGAAATATTGATGGAGCATGCCGGAAAGGTTGTTTCCAGAGATGCGATTATGACGAAGCTATGGGAGAGCGACAGTTTTATTGATGACAATACGCTGACTGTGAATATTACCCGCCTGCGCAGGAAACTGGAAAAAGAAGGGCTGAAAGAATTTATCATTACCAAAAAAGGTCTTGGATATATGGTATAAGGCGCAGTATAAACAAAAGGATTTTTTATGAAACTATTTCTGGATTATATAAACAAAATTAAATTCTATATCATTCTGCAGATGTTTCCCGTAATACTTGCAGAAATAATTTTCTTTCTTTATCAGCTGCCGATAGAACCGATGGTGTATGTTACTGTTTTCTGGTTATTAACCGGAATTTGTGCGTGTCTGAACGGATTTTACAGATACAGGAAAAAGGTACAACAGTTGGAACTGATCGCAGCTGCACCGGATATTAATCTTTCGCAGCTGGATTCTCCTGTTGGTCAGGCTGAAAGACTTCAACAGGAAATCATGCAGCAGCTGGATCAGATGCGTATCGATGTGGAGACTGCCAGCCAGAAGTCGTCTGAAGACATGACAGATTATTATACGATGTGGGCACATCAGATCAAAACGCCGATTTTTGCACTGCGTCTTTTGCTTCAGGAGAGTCCTGAGGAAAATAAAGAGAAACTTTCGGAACTTTTTAAAATTGAGCAGTATGTGGAGATGGTTCTTGGTTATCTAAGGACAGAGGATATGTCTTCGGATCTTAAGCTTTCCCGTTGTTCTCTTGACAGGATCATACGTGATCAGATTCATAAATATGCAGGAATTTTTGTCTCAAAGAAACTCACACTTACTTATGAAAGTATTTCGCAGGATGTTCTGACGGATGAAAAATGGCTGGGATTTGTGATCGGACAAATTTTATCCAATGCCCTGAAATATACCCGGACCGGAGGAATCCGAATTTATCTGGAGAAAAAATTAACTTTGGATACAGATGATGTAAGTATTTCAGTAGGAAATGATGGCTGCAATAAAGTAGAAAACCTTACCCTGGTCATTGAAGATACCGGAATTGGTATTCGTGCAGAAGATATTCCGCGAATCTTTGAAAAAGGCTACACCGGGGTAAACGGACGGGACGATAACCGCGCAACAGGTATCGGACTGTATCTCAGCAACAAGATTATGCATAAACTGGGACATCGCCTTTATATAACTTCTACGGAAGGAAAAGGAACGAAAGTATTTTTTGAATTTTCTGGTAAAGATTTGGATATGTATTAATTTTTTCGAATTAATATAAGATAGCTCTATGCTTCAACCGGAAAACTACCTAATAATGGATGGAAACTTACTAATATCTAAGTGACACGAAACCTTACAGAAATGTAAGGTTTTTTCATATAATGTAACCTGTTTCGATGGCAGAAGCCGTAAAAAATTCTTATACTTACGGTATCAATTAAAAGAAAGGAGCCCCATTTATGGCTTTGCTTGAAGTTACAAATATCAAAAAAATATACAGTACACGTTTCGGGGGAAACAAGGTACAGGCGCTTTCAAATGTTACATTTTCTGTAGAGGAAGGTGAGTTTGTCGCGATTATGGGGGAATCTGGTTCCGGTAAGACGACCTTGCTGAATATTCTTGCGTCTCTGGATCGTCCGACATCCGGAGAGGTTCTTCTGGAAGGAAAAAATATCGTACACCTTACAGAAAAAGAAATATCAGCATTCAGAAGGAAAAATCTTGGATTTGTTTTTCAGGATTTTAATTTGCTGGATACCTTTAGCCTGAGAGATAATATTTATCTTCCACTTGTTCTTACAGGAGAAGATTATCGTGAGATGGAACAGAAAATCCGCCCGATTGCGCAGGCTCTTAAGATCACAGAAATTCTGGATAAATTTCCATATGAAGTTTCCGGTGGTCAGAAACAACGTGCTGCTGTTGCAAGGGCGTTGATCACGAATCCCAAACTGATTCTTGCGGATGAACCGACGGGCGCACTTGATTCAAAGGCGGCATCAGCACTTCTTTCCGTATTTGGTGAAATCAATGCAGAGGGACAGACAATCCTCATGGTCACACACAGTGCACAGGCAGCCAGCCATGCGTCCAGAGTCCTTTTCATCAAAGACGGAGAAGTTTTTCATCAGATATACAAAGGCAGTAAATCGCGTCAGGAAATGTATCAGATGATCGCGGATACGCTTACGATACTTACGACAGGTGGTGAGCAGCATGCATAAGAGGATTTTTTCCAGACTTGCAAAACAGAATATCCGAAACAACAAAAGCACATATATTCCATACATGATCACCTGTATTTTCTGTATTGCAATGATTTATATGATGGAATTTCTGCGTGACTGCCCGACACTGGATCAGGCAGTGCGTCAGGCGGATGAAGTGCGTATGATCGTGTTTACAGGAGAGATAGTCGTAGAGATCTTCTGTATTATTTTTCTGATCTACAGTAACAGTTTTCTGATGAAGAGAAGGCAGAAAGAGATAGGCCTTTATAATATTCTTGGACTGGAAAGAAATCACATTGGAATCGTAATGTTTCTTGAAACGATCATTACCTCAATAGGTTCACTTGCCGGCGGTATTGCAACCGGAATTATTGGAAGTAAGCTGGCACTTCTTTTGCTGTTAAAGTTGCTTCATATCCCTTCAGTGCTTGGATTTTATATTTCAGTAAAGGGGATTTTTACCTGTCTGTTTATGTTTGGCATCATATTTTTGATGATTCTGTTTCTGAACCTTGCGAAAATTCATTTAAGTCGTCCGGTAGAATTACTTCGCGGTAATAATACCGGAGAAAAAGAACCGGCAGCAAAATGGCTTATGGCATTGATTGGTTTTATCTGCCTTGGCGCAGGTTATTACCTTGCGGTTACGACTGAATCTCCAATCAAGGCAATTACGATATTTCTTCTTGCTGTTATTCTTGTTATGGCAGGGACTTATCTGCTTTTTACCGCAGGAAGTATTGTGATTCTGAAATTTCTCCGACGCAGAAAGAGTTTTTATTACAGGACTGGAAATTTTATCAGCATATCGGGAATGCTTTATCGAATGAAGCAGAACGCAATCGGTCTGGCAAGTATCTGTATATTAAGTACAGGCGTTCTGCTTATGATTTCCATGACAGTTTCCATTTATTTCGGCATGAATGATATTATGCTGAATCGCTATCCGTATGATGTTGATATGTCTGTTACCAGCATAAGCGAAGAAGAATGTCAGACCGCAATAGAGGCTTTTGAAAAAACTATTGCGGATAATAAAGTTCCGGTAGAAAAGTCTGTGGAGGAAATCTATCTGGATATCGTATGCAGCAAAAACGGTGATCAGATTCTGATAAAACCAACAAATACTATTCGAAATTCTGATTCAGTACTGGTACTTTCTCTTTTGGATCAGGCAGAATATGAAAGACTTACAGGAATTTCTGCAAATCTCAATGATGGTGAAATTTTTGCATGGTATCCTTCGGCAGTGCAGAAAGATTCAGTTACTGTTGATGAAAAAGAATTTACAGTGAAAAAATGGATGGATAAGAATCCTCTGACCTGTGGCGAAGATGCAGTCAGTGATAATGCAGTGCTGGTTGTTACAGATGAAGATTTTAAGAAATTTGATGAGATGCGTACAGAAATGTATAAAGGAGTTTCTTCTGCTCCTGCGGGAGAGGACCTGACACTTCATCTTGGCCTGGACATTACTGGTTCGGAGACGGATAAGATTGATTTTGGAACCCCGGTAATGGAAACTGTTAAAGATTTGAAAAAAAGCGGAGGTTTATCAGAGAATGCATGGATAATTTCCGGAATCCGTCAGCAGGAATATGAGTCCTATTATGCGGATAATGGTTCTCTTTTGTTTATCGGAATCTTTCTGGGTTCTCTTTTCCTTATGGGAACAGCTATGATTATTTATTATAAACAGATTTCAGAAGGTTATGAAGACCAGAAGCGATTTGAGATCATGCAGAAGGTTGGCTTAAGCCGCCGGGAGGTCAGAAGTTCTGTCCGCAGACAGATTCTGATGGTATTTTTCCTCCCGCTGTTAATGGCAATGCTTCATATTACCATGGCATTTCCTATGATCCGCCGGTTACTTTTACTTTTCGGAATGACGAATACGAAGTTATTTATTGGATGCACAGCAGGAACAGTTCTGATCTTTGCTGTTGTGTATGGGTTGATTTATCTTATAACGGCGCGTTCTTACTATCATATTGTGGAGAGAAAATAACTATTCAGCAGTCTGCTGACTGCGAGGTAAACAGTTACAACGAAAATAATATCAGGGTCAGAAGATTCTTAAATCACTCGTGTTTCTGATCGAACAAATCACCCTCCGATGAACAAAACGATTATATGCTACATATTTTTGAATAACTGCGCGTCGCATTCTCGTTACTTTAGTGATGAGTTAGACGCGCAAATTTTTTATTAAATATCAATTATGATTTTTTGAGTTTACATGATCATCTGGAATAACATAACCATAACCGGCATTGTAATGATTGATAACAAAGTGGTCATAACATTGATCGCACTGGCGTACCTGGAATCATTTCCATAAACCTGACACATCTGCGTTACTGTAGACGCAGATGGAGTGATGATCGCCAGAAAGACGATAAGCATAATCTTATTGCCATCCGCGGAAAAGGAAGCCAGATTGCTGAGTTTTATCAGCACAAGAGCAATCAAAGGAACAACTATTAAACGCAAAAAAGTGATAAAATAAACTCTTTTATTTGCAAATATCTGTTTCAGATTCATTCCTGCAAAGAGCATACCTGTTACAATCATGCTGGCAGGACCAATCATAGTTCCAACGGAAGCAAGCGTATTTCCGATAATTTCCGGCAAGCGGATTCCTGTAAAGAAAAGTATAACACCAATAAATATGGAAATCATATTGATGTTCAATATAATCTTTTTCCAGTCATAAGAAGCTTCACGACTGATGATCTTCTTACAGTGAGTCCACAGAAAAACAAGCTGCACACTCATAAAAACACATCCGTACAGTACCCACTCTTGTCCAAGAATAAATGTGACAATCGGTACGATCAGGTTTCCGGAATTAGAGTAGTAAACGGAAGCGACTTCCACTTCGTTCAGGTGTAAAAGCCTTCCTGCTACGGAAATAACAACAAGAAGAATCACCTGAGTCATAACAGATGCGGCAAAAGCAATCAGAAGTCCTTTTACGGTATCTGTAGTATAATCAACCTGAAAAGCATTGATAATGACGCAGGGAACGATCAGATAAAGAATGATCTTCGATAAAACTTTGCTGTCGTCGTCCCTTACAAGTCCCGTCTTTACAATTAAATATCCCATGAAGATCATAAGAAAAAGCTGCACGATCTGCTGCATGAGAAGTATACTGATGTTCATAAAATTATCCCCTGCATTTCTTGTAAAATTAATCTGGCTGGCAGAGGTCTGGTTCCTAGAGCGTGTTTGAAAATCTGCCAACGATCGAGGATATTATAGAACTTCTATAAGACGATTTCAAGGTTTACAAACCACTTCTGTCAGGAAATGCAGATGAGCCGACCGGGGCGTTTGACAGTGAAATTGTCAGCGACTCAAACCCATATATGCCAGAAGAAGAGCCAGCGCTAGAAAAGGTTTAACGAATGAAAAAGGGTTCTGAGAAAATCAGAACTCTTTTTCGTTTAGGATGATTTTGGTATACTATGAAAATGATTCTTTCGGTTTTGCAATCATAAAAATTGATAAAAGCATGATTGTAAAAGGAAAAAAAATACTTTATAATGTTACAAATTGCTATAAATAAGCGTTCGCAATTGGATAACTGTCGGAAGAGATTTCATATAATTTAATGAAGTAAGCAATTTTACTAATTTTTAAAGAAGAAGGAGGAGTAAAAATTGATTTGTGGAATGACTTATTATCAAATATGCTGGTATTTTTTGGTGTATTCTTTTGGAGGCTGGGTTGTTGAAGTGATTTTCCATGCAGTGACTTTGGGAAAAGTTATTAACAGAGGATTTTTAAATGGTCCGGTTTGCCCGGTGTACGGGTTTGGAGTAATCTCTGTTTTTGCGATGATAAATACGCTTCAAAGCAGTGGTTATCAGATGAGTGATGGTATGATATTTATATTTGGGGTTATTTTAGCTACAGTAGTAGAGCTGATAGCAGGATGGCTGTTAGATGTATGTTTCCATGCAAGATGGTGGGATTATTCGGATAAACCTTTAAATTTCCATGGATATATCTGCCTGGAATTCTCGTTGATATGGGGATTGGCAATTGTTCTTGTTGTGAAGGTTTTTCAGAGATATGTAGAAAATCATACGTCATCGCATGCGGATTCCCTGTTAGGCTGGGTTGTGTTGGCAATTTTGTATGCTGCTTATCTGGCTGATTTTATTGTAACAGTAGCAGTTATCCGGGGATTAAATAAAAAGCTTACCAGACTGGATAAGATCCGTTCAGATATGAGGATTGTAAGCGATAAAATCAGTGATACACTGGCAACTACAACAATAGAAACAGCACAGGCTGTAGGAGAAAAGAAAGTTCAGGCAGCTTTGGCAAGGGCTGAATTACGTGATTCGGCAGAACTTAAGAAAGATAAATCTTTGGAAATGCTCCGCAAGAAAAAAGCTGAACTTCAAAAAGAATTTGATGATCTTTCAAACACAATTACTAATCATACAATTGTTGGACAGGGAAGAATTATTAAGGCGTTTCCGAAGATGAAACATAGAGATTATTATGAATTGATTCAGGAACTGAAAAATAGATTTTAACCGAATAAACTGCGAAGCAGTTATTCGGTTATGAAAAAGTATCTTACATTTTTGCGGTCACTGCTGAAAGATCGTCCATATGTTAAATTTGTGTATATGACAGGTATCCTCCCAATTGCAAAATACTCCAGCGGTTCAGAATTAAATATGTTTGCCGAATATACGATGGCAGGGGAAGAAAGATTTTCTGAATATTTTGGATTTACAGAGCAGGAAGTGGATGAGCTATATGAACGATATCAAGAGAGAAATAAAAATGCTTTGAAGGTGAGTCGTGAGGGATTAAAACTTTGGTATGATGGATATAATACACAGTCTGGCGAAAAACTGTATAATCCGAGATCCGTTGTTATGGCGTTATCTAATAACAATCTGCATTACGTTTTAGCAGATTCTTTCTGGACATTCTGATAGTAGTATGTCATACTTGAATATGCAGATATCAGGTCAAAAAGTCGTTCGTGCTTGCACGATAAGACTTTTGAACTTAGGGTCCGCCAAACATGAGAAAGTAGCGATTTACGCAGTAAATCAGCGGATTTCGAATGTTTGAGAATTAAGAATGAACAGGAGACATCAGCACAATGTTAGATGAAAGGATATATAAGAGTTATATAGGAATCTTGAAAGAAGAAATGGTTCCTGCAATGGGGTGCACAGAACCGATCGCACTGGCATATGGAGCGGCCAGGGCACGAGAAGTTCTGGGAAAAGAACCGGAACATATCACCGCAAAATGCAGTGGAAACATTATAAAAAATGTCCGTTGTGTTATCATTCCAAACTCCGGCGGATTGACTGGAATTGAAGCAGGTGTAGTCCTTGGTGCAGTAGCCGGAGACCCATCCCTGAATATGGAAGTTCTTTCGAAGGTAAATGAATCCGGAAGAAAGAGATGTTGTGAACTTCTGGACAAAAAGATATGCAAAGTAGAACTTCTGGACTCCCCGGTAGTCCTGCACTTTATTATAGAAATGCAGGCTGGATATGACACAGTAAGTCTGGAAATTAAATACGATCATATAAATGTAACCAAAATTGTAAAGAATCAGGAAGTCCTGCTGGATTCAGATCAAAAATCCGGTGAAACTCCAGCTGCAGCAGACAGAACTCTGCTCAATCTGGAAGATATTAAAACATTTGCAGATACTGTAGAACTTGATGATGTCAAAGAAATTATAGAAAATCAGATCCGCAGCAATATGGCAATCGCCCATGAAGGAATGACTGGTAAATACGGTCTTGGAATTGGCCGGATCATCCGTGAAACCTATTCCAATGATATGCTCACAAAAATGCGCAGTCTCACAGCCGCAGCTTCCGAAGCCAGAATGGGCGGATGTGACATGCCGGTAGTCATCAACTCAGGCAGCGGAAACCAGGGAATTGCCTGTTCTGTACCTCTGATCGTGTATGCCAGAGAAATGGAACTTCCGGACTATGTACTGTACCGCGCACTGGTATTTTCTAACCTTCTAACTGTATATCAGAAACAGTATATAGGTAAACTTTCCGCATTTTGCGGTGCAGTATCCGCATCCTGTGCAGCTGGTGCCGGAATTACTTACATGGGCGGTGGAGAACTTTCTGTGATCAAGAAGACCATAGAGAATACGCTTGCCAATATTCCGGGAATCATCTGTGATGGAGCGAAAATATCCTGTGCAGCGAAAATTGCCGCCAGTCTTGATGCTGCATTCCTGGCACATCATCTTGCTATGAACGGTCAGTCCTATGCGCCATACACCGGAATTCTCAAGGAAGAAGCCGGTGAAACCATCAGCTGCGTAGGACAGATCGGCAAAGAAGGAATGAAAGAAACAGATAAAGAAATTTTGCGGATTATGCTGGAAAGCGTTTAATCGTATGAGAAATAGATGAAAACGATGATTGTTGTTGGAACGTTAGCTTTGTTGATATAAGGGATTTTTTTGAGATAGCGTTGCGATAAAAAACAGATGTGCTTAAATGAGAAGAAAACGGAAGAATAGCAGATGAATTTTACAGTTACTGTTCACACGTCACTATCCCGCGAGGTGTTTTGGCATGAAAATGCCAAAATCCCGAGACATACCGCGCGAATTTATGCGAATAGCATAAATTCTGTGCATCGCGAAGCGTGTTACTGAGAACGGAGTGAACAGTAACATTTTACATAATCTTATCAATTATTTTAACTGTATATTATTGACAGTATGTTTTTTACATGTTATGATAAACGCGATTTTGAAAGACGAAGATGCAGAGTAACAGACAGAGTCTTTTCAAAGCAATTGTTTTGGACCACCCGGGAGGGTTAAGGCCATACGGACAGCCGGGTCCACTGCCGATTATGGTAACTTTGGTTACCTTATTGATTGAGTTAGAAGCTCAAATTTTATAAGTAGGTTCCTTTGATAACCGCGATGCGCCGGACGCGCAGACTTGTGAAACGGTCAATAAGAGTAGTAAAAGTATAATTGCTATATAGACTCTGACACGCATGATCCAGAAGTTTTATTTATGATGCTGAAAGAAAGTATTATCTGCTTTTTTATGCTTGTTGATAAAACATATAGATACAGATCAAAACGCAGGTTTGTGGTTAAGTGCCCTTACCTGCGCTTTTTGTTTTGTTCAGTCTGTGGAATTGCTGATTGAGGGTTGAAGCAAAGGAAACTGGAAATGGAGGAATGATGAAAGGAAGTCGTTTTAAATTAAACCAGAATCATGCACCCATACATGAAGCTCTGGAGACTTTCCGACGAATGAGAGTGGTGCCATTTGATGTGCCGGGTCATAAACGCGGAAGAGGTAACCCGGAGCTGACAGAATTTCTGGGACAAAAATGTGTAGGTGTGGATGTCAACAGCATGAAACCACTGGACAATCTCTGTCATCCGGTATCCGTAATACGGGAAGCGGAAGAACTGGCGGCAGATGCTTTTGGTGCAGCACATGCATTTCTGATGGTAGGAGGCACAACAAGCTCCGTTCAGACAATGGTATTGACTGCCTGTAAACGGGGAGATGAGATCATACTTCCCCGTAATGTTCACAGGAGTGTTTTAAATGCCCTTGTTTTATGCGGAGCAATCCCTGTTTATGTAAATCCGGAAGTGGACCAGAGACTTGGAATCTCTCTTGGAATGCGCAGGGAACAGGTTGAGAAGGCCATAAAAGAGCATCCGAAAGCAGTTGCAGTACTGGTCAATAACCCGACATATTATGGAATATGCAGTGATTTACGTGCGATCGTTAAGATGGCACATGATGCTGGAATGCTGTGCCTGGCAGATGAAGCCCATGGAACGCATTTTTATTTTGGAGGGGGTCTTCCGGTTTCTGCTATGGCAGCAGGTGCAGACATGGCATCTGTATCCATGCACAAGAGCGGTGGAAGTCTTACACAGTCAAGTCTTCTCCTCACAGGCCCGGCTGTACACGCAGGATATGTTCGTCAGATCATTAATCTGACACAGACAACATCAGGAAGCTATCTTCTGATGTCCAGCCTTGATATTTCAAGAAGAAATCTTGCACAGAGAGGCCGCCAGATTTTTCATCAGGTAGCAGATATGGCAGAATATGCAAGAGAGGAAATTAATGCCATTGGCGGTTATTATGCATTTGGAAAAGAACTGGTCAATGGAAATTCAGTCTTTGATTTTGACATTACGAAATTAAGTGTACATACACTGGACATCGGACTTGCAGGGATCGAGGTTTATGATATTTTGCGGGATGAATATGATATCCAGATAGAATTCGGTGATATTGGAAACATTCTGGCCTATCTTTCCATTGGTGACCGTGCCCAGGAGGTGGAGCGGCTTGTAAGTGCACTTGCTGAAATCCGCAGACGTTTTCAGACAGATGGCTCCGGGCTGTTGAGTCAGGAATATATTGATCCCCAGGTGGTGACCAGTCCACAGGAAGCTTTTTATGCAGACAAATGCAGCCTGCCTCTCCGGGAGACTGAAGGGAAGGTCTGCAGTGAATTTGTGATGTGTTATCCGCCTGGGATTCCCATTCTTGCACCTGGAGAGAGGATTACAGCAGAAATCCTGGATTATATTGAATATGCCAAAGCAAAGGGATGCAATATGACAGGACCTGAAGATCCAGATATTTTGAGACTGAATGTTCTGGCAGGGAGGTAAAGACAATGGAAATGTGGTTTTCAGAATTTCATACACCGGATGTGAAGCATAGTATCCGGGTAAACCGTCAGCTTTATTCTAAGCAGAGTGATTATCAGAGAATTGATATTTTTGAAACACCTGAATTTGGACGTGTGCTGACTCTGGATGGAAATGTAATGCTGACAGAGAGAGATGAATTTATTTATGATGAGATGATCACCCATGTGCCCATGGCAGTTCACAAAGAAGCAAGGGATATTCTTGTGATCGGTGCAGGAGATGGCGGTGTTGTCCGTGAACTGACCAGATACGACAGAGTCAGACATATTGATCTGGTAGAAATGGATCCTCTGGTTGTGGAAGCCTGTCGTGCATATCTTCCGGAAAATGCATGCAGACTGGATGACAGAAGAGTACATCTTCATTACGAAAATGCGCTGAAATTTATCCGGCGATGTGAGGGAAAATATGACCTTATTATTGTGGATTCTTCTGATCCCTTTGGTCCCTCGGAGGGACTGTTTACCCGTGAATTTTACGGGAACTGTTATAATGCATTAAAAGATGATGGAATTATGGTCAACCAGCAGGGAAGTCCATTCTATACAGAAGATGCACATGCAATGCAGCGTAGTCATAAGAAAATTGCCAGTACATTCCAGATCAGTCGTGTTTATCAGGCTCATATCCCTACATTTGCCGCAGGTTACTGGTTATTTGGATTTGCAAGTAAAAAATATCATCCTGTCGATGATCTGGACCCGGAAGCATGGAATGCATTAAACCTTCGCACACGTTACTATACAACAAGACTCCATAAGGGAGCATTCTATCTTCCTGCATTTCTGGAAGATATGCTGAAGGAAGTGGAGGGATAACTTATGATTCAGTCTAATGTAGAAACCTTTATCGGCTGTGAAAGCAGTTTCGAGGAAGCATCTGTTGTTCTTTATGGTGCTCCTTTTGATTCCACAACAAGCTTTCGTCCAGGTGCCAGGTTTGGCCCGTCTGCCATGCGTCATGAGAGCTTCGGACTGGAAACCTACAGTCCATACCAGGACAGAGATCTTATGGATATCAGAGTATTTGACAGCGGTGATCTGGAGCTTTGTTTCGGAAGCAGTGAAATGGCTCTTTCAGACATTGAAAAGCGGGCAGAGGAAATATTGAAAGCAGAAAAAATCCCGGTGCTTCTGGGAGGGGAACATCTGGTAACATTAGCAGCGGTACGTGCTGTATTTAATAAATATCCGGACCTTCATATTATACATTTTGATGCACATGCAGATTTAAGAGACGATTATCTGGGAGCCAGGCTAAGTCATGCCTGTGTGCTGCGAAGATGCCATGAGCTTCTGGGAGATAACCGTATCCACCAGTTCTGCATCAGAAGTGGGGAGAGAGAAGAATTTCAATTTGCTGCGAAGCATACAGATTTTCATCCCTTTACTTTTGACGGACTGAAAGAGACAGTCAGAGAACTGAAAGAAAAAAAGGTTCCTGTATATTTTACAATTGATCTGGACTGTCTGGATCCGTCAGCATTTCCGGGAACAGGAACTCCGGAAGCAGGAGGTGTGAGCTTCCTGGAACTTCTGGAAGCAATACAAACTGTTTCTCAGACCAAAGTGGTAGGTGCAGATGTGAATGAACTGGCACCTATGCTGGATGTAAGCGGTGTATCCACTGCAACAGCATGTAAGGTACTGCGGGAACTGCTTCTGGCAATTACAAAATAAATCTGAAGGACACAGATAATATAAACACTATAAAAAACTGTTGAAGAAACGGTTATATATAAGGAAAAAGGAGAAAAAGTTATGAGCAGAGTACTTGTGATCGGCTGCGGAGGAGTAGCCAGTGTAGCAATCCAGAAATGTTGTCAGGCAGATGAGGTATTTACAGAATTATGTATTGCAAGCCGTACAAAGGAAAAATGTGATGCGCTTGCAGAAAAATTAAGGGGAAAGACAAAGACAGTTCTTACCACAGCCAAGGTTGATGCGGATGATGTGGATCAGCTGATCGAACTGATTAATGATTATAAGCCGGATCTGGTAATGAACATTGCACTTCCATATCAGGATCTGACGATCATGGATGCATGTCTGGCCTGTGGTGTAAACTATATGGATACCGCAAACTATGAACCGGAAGATACGGATGATCCACAGTGGCGTGCTATTTATGAGAAACGTTGTAAAGAAGAGGGCTTTTCCGCTTACTTTGATTACTCCTGGCAGTGGGCATATCGCAAAAAATTTGAGGATGCAGGTCTTACAGCTTTACTTGGCTGTGGATTTGATCCGGGTGTTACACAGGCATACTGTGCCCATGCATTAAAGCATGAATTTGACCAGATTGATACTATTGATATTCTGGACTGCAATGGCGGAGATCATGGATATGCATTTGCCACAAACTTTAATCCGGAAATCAATCTCCGTGAAGTAAGTGCACCGGGAAGCTACTGGGAAAACGGACACTGGGTGGAAATCCCGCCGATGGCCATTAAGAGAGAATATAAGTTTGACCAGGTGGGAGATAAGGATATGTACCTGCTTCACCATGAGGAAATCGAGTCTCTGGCAAAAACAATCCCAGGTGTAAAAAGGATTCGTTTCTTTATGACTTTTGGACAGAGTTATCTGGATCATATGCGTTGTCTTGAGGATGTGGGAATGCTTTCTACAACACCGATCCAGTATAATGGACAGGAAATTGTTCCGATTCAGTTCCTGAAAGCACTGCTTCCGGATCCTGCAAGTCTTGGACCGCGTACAAAAGGTAAAACAAACATTGGCTGTATTTTTACAGGCGTAAAGGATGGAAAAGAAAAAACATATTATATTTATAATGTATGCGATCATCAGGAATGTTATCATGAGGTTGGAAGTCAGGCAATCAGTTATACAACAGGTGTTCCGGCAATGTGCGGTGCACTTATGATGCTGACCGGAAAATGGATCAGACCAGGTGTGTATACAGTAGAAGAATTTGATCCGGATCCGTTCCTGGAAGCACTTGACCGTTACGGTCTGCCACGCAGCGAAAGCCATGATCCGGAGCTGGTAGATTAATGGAAGAACTGGATAAAAGAGCACCATTTACAGCCACCGGCGGAGTCATTCCGCCGGAATTTAGGAATATAAAAACTCCCTGCTATATCCTGGATGAAAATGCACTTATAAAAAACGCAAAGCTTCTCGGTGAAGTGGCTGAACGAACAGGATGTAGGATGCTTCTGGCGCAGAAAGCGTTCAGTAACTTTGACTGTTATGACTTTTTAGAGCCATATCTTGCAGGTACAGAGGCCAGCGGACTGTTTGAGGCAAGGCTGGGTGCAGAAGAAATGCCTGGAAAGGAAGTCCACGTATTCTGTGCCGGCTATCGGGCAGATGAATTTGAAGAATTGCTTCGTTATGCAGATCACATTGTGTTTAATTCTCCGTCTCAGCTTCTTCGGTTTGGACTGATGGCAAAGGAAGCAGGAAAGAGTGTGGGACTTCGGATCGATCCGGAATGTTCTACCCAGGAAGGTCATGAGATTTATGATCCCTGTGCACCGGGAAGCCGTATGGGTACAACAAGAGCTCAGTGGGATGAAGCAATTGGGAAAAATCCGGAGCTTCTGGATCTGCTGGATGGTCTGCATTTTCATACTCTCTGTGAACAGGATTCTGATGATCTGGTAGATAACACTCGTCTCTGTTAAAGAAGCATTTCGGTGATCTGGCTTCTCAGGTAAAGTGGATCAATTTTGGCGGTGGTCATCATCTTCAAGCAGGGTATGACATTGAACGACTGGAACGATGTATTTCAGATGGCAAAGAATGATTGGGATGTGGAAGTTTATCTGGAACCAGGAGAGGCGTGGGCATTAAATGCAGGTTTTCTCCTGACCAGTGTACTGGATGTTCTGAAAAATGGAGAGACACAGATTGCAATTGTAGATGCCAGTGCAGCCTGTCATATGCCGGACGTACTGGAAATGCCTTATCGACCGCCATTACTTGGTACAGATGAACTGGAAGAAGAGGGGATTACGGTTCGGCTTGGAGGACCAACCTGTCTGTCAGGAGATGTGATCGGAGATTACAAATTCGGGACAGAAATCCCCAATATGGAGAATATTATTATGTTTGGAGATATGGCTATTTATACTACCTGTAAGAATAATACATTTAATGGAATGCCACTGCCGGATATCTGGCTCAGACGTGCTGACAACACTATGTTACAGCTTACGAGAGTTTGGTTACGCAGATTTTAAGGGAAGACTTGGAAGGCACCTTTAAGTTAAGAGTCGATATATAGTCCGGAAGAAGTGATATCCGGGAATTAGTAGAGCAGAAATGTCTGAAGCGATTATTCGTGAAAGGCATTTCTGCTCTGAAGTTTTGTGGTTTTATAACAAAGAAAGTGTCAAAAGCACTAACATTTATTCAGAAATCTGTGATACAATGATAAAGATGAAATACAGTGAAGCAGTATATTGTTTAATAAATAGAGAGATAATATGAAGTATGAAAAAACAGAATACAAATGAAATACAAAATAACCATAGCAATCAGGTGTGTTTTATGAATATCCGCTTGACATACACTCTAAAGGAGAGACTATGAAAATAGAAAAAAGATTATGGATTACTATGTTCGTGTTCGGGCTGTTTGCCATCTGTTTTTCAGGTTGGATTTTCAGCCAGAGTACGACCAGGGAAAAATTGTTCTGGGATAATACAATCCAGTGCGAAACAAAAGAACTGGAAGAAGGAGAAATCAAATCAGAGAATATTGCTCTGCCTGAAGATTTCGATATCCCCAGATCGATTTTATTTAAAACCACCCACACCATTGCAGAAGTTTGGCTGGATGGAGAAAAAATATACGAATACGGAAATGAAGCGGATGTCCCGGGCTTTATTAAGTCACCGGGAAGCTGCTGGCATATTGTGGATATTCCGGGAGACAGTGCAGGTAAAAGCCTGGAGGTCAGAATTATTCCGGTATATGAGGGCTATTATGGAAATAAAGTCAGTCTTGTATACGGAACACGAGGCGATTGTATTCTGAAAATATTAACAGACAGTCTCGGAAATCTGGTAATCAGCTGTGGAATTTTGTTTGCCGCTGTTATCTGCCTGATTCTCTATTGTGGAGCAGCGCAAAGAAAAAGAAGCGACAAGACAGAAGCGAAAATGGAGATTTTTTTAAACCTTGGATTTTTCTCATTGCTGGTCGCAGTATGGACACTGGTACAATGTGGCTTTCTGCAGTTTTTGATCCCGGATGGAAGAACCTTATATTTTGTGGATTATTTTTCACTTTTTCTTTTCCCGGTGCCATTTAATTTCCTGTTATATGATATCTGTAAAAGCAAGTACCATAAAGGAGCATTGATTTTTTCCATTCTTTATCTTGCAAATATGGCAGTCGATGTTTTGCTTCAGTGTACAGGAATTATTGATATGTTCCGGTTACTTTCTGTAACTCATGTTATTATGGTTGCAAATGCGGTTTACACAGTTGTGATCATTCTTTACGAAGCCAGAAAAGCAGGAAACGATGTAGCCCAAAAATTCCAGTATCCTATGTACGTAGCCATGGGATTTGCAATGGCAGAAATGTTTCTTTATTATTTAAGAAGATTTCAACAGACATCCATTTTGCTTTCTACAGGAACCATGCTGTTTATCATTATGCTGATCTGGATCCAGGTTTCTCAATATTACGATCAATATATCCAGAAACAAAAGGTAATCTATCTGCAGAAAATAGCCAATATGGATATGCTCACAGAGGCTATGAACCGAAATGCTTACGAGGATATGGTGAAATATCTGGATGAAGCTGAAATTAAACTGCGCACCACAGGTGTAGTGCTTTTTGATCTGGATAATCTGAAAGTAATCAATGATAATTTTGGACATGAAAAGGGAGACGAGGCACTGAAGCTGTGTTATCAGTGTATCAGTCAGGCATTTCAGAATGTAAAGAACTGTTTTAGAATTGGCGGCGATGAGTTTGCATATGTATATCACAGCGATGAGAAAGATATGATTCCGGAACGGCTGAAGACACTGGAGCTGATTTTGAAGAAAACCGTAGAAACACACAAGCTGGAGTATCCGTTTAGTGTATCAGCAGGATACGCTTATTATCAGCAGGATATAGATTTTGATTTTAAAGATATTGTAAGACGAAGCGATACCATGCTGTACCGTCAGAAGCGCAGGAAGAAGATTGCGGGGTCAACTGATCCGAGTCACTTGCTTTCCCGCATGGAAAAGCATTCCACAGAGGAGATCACAGATGAGGTGATCCTGCAGGAGAAAAAGTATCAGAGTATGTCAGTGGATGAACTTTGCAGCGTGATCGATCTTCTGAGTCCAACTACAGATAGTTACCCGTATGTGATTGATTTCCGGACAGATTTTTATTACATAGCAAACCAGGCTCTTGACCGTTTTTGTATTCCGAAAAATAGTTTTCATAGTGTGATTTCAAACCATAAAGAATTTGTATATGAACCTGATTATGAAAAACTGAAAGAGGAATTTGATAATCTTCTTAAAACAGACCGTTGTATCCATAGTATGGAATATCGATGGCTGGATCTGAAAAAAATGCCGGTCTGGATTCATTGCAAAGGATATCTGGTCCGGGATGATAATACGAAACCTCTTTATATGATCGGTTGTATCAATGAGATTGGAGAAAGACAGAAGGCAGATAATGTAAGCGGGTTATTAGGAGAGACAGGATTGCGGCAGTATATGGATCAACAGGATACTCCTTTGGAAACAGGATATCTGCTTCGTATAGGAATCGATCATTTTAAGGAAATCAATGATAACTTCGGACAGGAGTACGGTGATTTTGTACTTAGAAAAACAGCAGATTGTATTTCCGGCTGCATATCAGAAGCACAGAAAGTGTACAAGCTTGTGGCAGATGAATTTCTGATTCTGGATGTTTTTTCTGACGAGGTGAAGGATGCAGATAAACTTTATGATAAAGTGAGAAATGAAATAGACAGATTCATTGAATCTAATGAGTTTAAGGTCATGTATACGGTTTCAGGAGGAATTGTGCCATTTGCGGCATTAAAGGGGAATCAGTATTCAGAAGCCCTGAAGCTGACAGATTTCGCTTTGAATGAAGCGAAAAAGCTGGGAAGAAACCGTTGCTATATATTTAATGAGGAAACCTACAGAAGATTTCTTAGGAAGAGGGAGATTACTCAGGAACTGAGAGAAGCGGTGAACAATGGCTTCCGAGGCTTTAGGGCTTTTTATCAGCCTGTATTTGCTGAAGATAAAAAGGTGTCTTATGGAGCAGAAGCTTTAATGCGTTTTACTTCTGAAAGATTTGGAATGGTTTCACCGGCAGAGTTTATTCCGATTCTGGAAGAAACAGGACTTATTATTCCTGCTGGCCGATGGATGATGAGGGAGGTTATGGGAAAATGCAGTGAAATCAGGAAAGTAATTCCAGAGTTCAGAGTAAGTATTAATATTTCTCAGGTTCAGGCATCCAAGTCTGATGTGATCTAGGATATCAGTGGGGAAATGAAAAGAGCCGGGCTGCCGTTGGAAGCCTTGATCGTGGAATTGACAGAGAGTGACCTTCTGGAACAAAATATAAATGAGAAGCATTTTCTTACAGAACTGAAGCGGATGGGAATCAGTCTTGCACTGGATGATTTTGGAACCGGATACTCGAATTTCCATTATCTCAGCGAACTGAAACCGGAGATCATTAAGATCGACCGCTCTTTCACTGCCAAAGCAGTTGCAGATAAACAGGAATATTATCTGCTGAATCAGTTTTGTACCATGACCCATAATCTGGATATGAAGATTTGTATCGAAGGCGTGGAAAATGCTCAGGAATGGCTCAAAATCCGAAAGTTGCGCCCGGAATTTACCCAGGGATATTTCTGGGGAAAACCTTGTGAATATGAAGAGTTTATGACAAAATTTATAGAAAGAAAATGAGATGAAGAAAAAAATTTGTAAGTTGTCAGCAGTAGTATTACTTTTTTTCTCAGGGATTATGGAAATTGGCTGGCGCTTTTTTAACATGGTGGTCTGTTGCAAAAGAGGGGGAAGGAAAAAGGAAAGAAAGAAATGGTTTGAATTATCCCATATACGGGATAATCATCCCAGAAACGGATATGCAAAGGAATATGAGGAGAGTAGGGCATGGTGCGAGGCTCAGAAGATGCAGGACTGCTATATCCGGAGTGTGGATGGATTAAAACTCCATGGATTCTATCTGCCTGCAGAGAATGCAAAGAGATTTGTCATATTAAGCCATGGCTATCGGGGCAGCAGATTTGGTTCCCTGTCATTTATGGCAAAATATCTCCACGAGCGCCAGTGCAATCTTTTATTTATGGAACAGCGTTGCTGTGGAGAAAGTGAAGGAAAATATATCACCTTTGGAGCAAAGGAAAAATGGGATGTACAGCGGTGGGCAATTTATGTGTCCGAGAGAAATAAGGAGAAACTTCCAATCTATCTGTATGGACAGTCTATGGGGGCATCTGCTGTATTGATGGCATCCGGATACAGGCTTCCGCCAGAAGTGAAGGGACTGATCGCAGACTGTGGATTCCAGTCTATGGAAAGACAGATGCGGGATATGGCTGACAACTGGTTTCATCTGCATTATATCCCTTTGCTTTTGAAGGAAATGGACTGGCTGTGCCATTTTGTGGCAGGATTTCGTATGAAAGATGCAGATACCACAGAAGCTATGAAAAGGAATACAAGACCTGTCCTTTTCTTTCATGGAGAGAAAGATACCTATGTGTATCCGAATAATTCATTTCAGAACTATATGCTGTGCAAAGCACCAAAAGAACTGGTCATTGTACCGGAAGCAAGGCATCTGTGCAGTGCCTATGCAGATCCGGAACTGTATCAGTGTACAGTGATGGAGTTTTTTGAGAAATATGATGGTAGTAATTCTGAAAAATAATGTGACTGTTTTCCACCGCCAAAGGTGATTACGAATGACAATAATCCCCTGACCGGGACTTATCAGATACGTTTTGTTAAATGTATGATAAGTCCCGGTCAATTTTATGTAAAGTGTTCATTAAGTCCTGAGAGTACTGGTATTTGGAAAAAATCTGTGCTATTTTTTGTTGCGTAATAAAAAAAGTAATGTTGTAGCTGTCAGTACATCGTTTTTGAACTAACGGTAAGCTACTGAAAAAAATATGTAATGTTTTTGTATCCGGGAAAAGAGAAACCGGGCGATGGAGGTTAAATAAAGTATGACAAACTACTATCCTTTAACAGCAGCACAGAAAATGCACCACAACTGGATCATGGATTACGGTACACAGCAGGTATCCGGTGTCAGTGTTGTGGCATCTGTACAGGCTGAACTGGATTTTGGATTATTAAAAAAATGCATTCAGATGGAAACAGAACGTTCCGGATGCACCAGAATCCGTTTTACAAAGCCTGATAAAGACGGAAATGTACAGCAGTACCTTGTAAAACAGGATCCAAGGGATATCGGATTCAAGGATCTGTCAGGAATGGGAAGCCTTGCAAAAGCAGACGAACTGATGCAGCAGTGGGCATACGAAACCTTTGACGGTGATGACATTCCCATGTGCGAGTTTACTATGTTGAAGCTGCCGGAAGGATATAATGGTTTCTTTGTACATATGGATCACAGACTGATTGATTCCTGTGGTCTGGTAGTAATGATCGGTGATCTGTTTCAATTATATACCTATTATAAATATGGAACAGCCTATCCGCAGGAACTGGCAGATTTTGAGACAGTACTGAAAAAAGACCTGGCAAAAGCAGGCAACGAGAAACGTTTTGCAAAAGATAAGAAATTCTGGGATGACCAGCTGGATGCACTGGGCGAACCTCTGTATTCTGATATTCAGGGACCGTCCGTACTGGAGGAAGCGAGAAAACGTCATGGAAATCCCGAACTTCGTTCTTCTGACATTGAGATGAAGGATCTGTTTGTAGCAGTTGAGGATTATTATCTGGAGCCGGAACCAACTAAAAATCTGATTGATTTTTGTATGAACCATCAGCTATCCATGACAAATCTTCTTCTGCTTGGTATCCGTACTTATCTGTCAAAAGTAAATAACGGACAGGAAGATATCACTATCCAGAACTTTATATCCAGACGTTCTACTCATGATGAGTGGACTTCAGGAGGAAGCAGAACCATCATGTTCCCATGCAGAACAGTGATCGCACCGGAGACAGATTTCCTTTCTGCTGCTTATGAGATCCAGAATATGCAGAATCGTATATACATGCACAGCAACTATGATCCGGCACTTATTATGGATGAGATGAGAAAGAGATACAATACACCGGAGCATACAGGATATGAGAGCTGTTATCTGACTTATCAGCCAATGACTGTGAAGGTGGAGAATGAAATGCTTGGAACCATCCGTCAGCATGCAAAATGGTTTGCAAACGGTGCAGCCACCAAGAAGATGTATCTGACCGTATCCCATACAGAAGATGGAGGTATGAACTTCTCCTATCATTACCAGACTGCTCATCTGGAGGAACATGATATGGAGCTGCTTTATTATTATATGATGCGTATTCTTTTTAAGGGAATCGCAGAGCCGGATATGAGCATCGGCGAAATTATGGAACTGGTTTAACCGAATCAATATCAGGAGGAAACGCAATGAATCAGGAAATGGAATTTAAAAATATTGTAGCACAGTATAGCAAGGTAGCACCGGAAGAAATGAATAATGAAATGAGATTCCGCGAGGATCTGGGTTTCAGTTCTCTGGATTTTATGTCCTTTTTAGGTGAACTTGAGGATACCTTTGATCTCGAACTTGACGAGAGCGAAGTGTTGAAGATCACAACTCTTGGCGAAGCCTTAAATCTGCTGGAAGAACTTCAGTAATTTTTTTCGAAGTAAAACTTATAAAGATGTCAGGATCAAAGATATTTTGTACCTGACAGGATATCCATAACTTGAACAGTTCAGAAAATAATGGGGGACAGATATGCTAATCAGAAATATATTAGAAGAAAGTGCACGTAAATTTGACGAAGTAAAAGCAGTAAAATGGCTCAATAAAAAGGAAATCATGGAAAGAAGCTATGGCGAACTGATGGAAAATGCAGTTGCCACCAGAAAAGGTCTTCTTGCAGAAGGCTTTGAGGGAAAGCACATTGCACTGATCGGAACCAGTTCTGTAGAGTGGATGGAAAGCTATCTGGGAATCATCACCGGATGTACTACAGCAGTACCTCTGGATGCCGCGCTTCCCTGTGAGGATCTGATCGACCTGCTTAACCGTTCCGATTCTGCCGCTCTTTTCTTAAGTCCGAAGTTTAGACCATATCTGGATGCATTTCTTGGAAATTGTCCGAAACTTCAGAAGGTGTGGATGCTTCAGGAAGAGGTAGAAGATGCACCGGCAAAGGTATATGGTATTAGTGAACTTCGAAATGCAGGAAAGAGCGCATCAGCAGATTCTGTCTGCCCGGATGCAGAGGATATTGCGACCATTATCTTCACTTCCGGAACAACAGGAAAGAGCAAGGGTGTTATGTTGACACAGAATAATCTGGCTTCCAATGTTGAGGCAGTAAAGATTACAGCAGAACCGGGAACTGCCATGCTCAGTGTGCTTCCGATCCATCACGCATTCTGTCTGGTTATGGACTGGCTGAAGGGATTCTCTCTGGGTGCAACTCTTTGTATCAATGATTCCCTGCTTCATATGGTAAGAAATATGAGTATTTTCAAACCGGATATTATGCTTATGGTTCCAATGATGATCGAGACGATTTATAAGAGACTGGCTGCCGCTGATCCGTCAATCCCGAAGGCAGTTCTGGCAGAAAAAGTATTTGGCGGAAAACTGAGCATTATCTTTACAGGCGGTGCACATCTGGATCCGTATTATATTGATCGTTTTGCAGAATATGGCGTTGAAGTGCTGGAAGGTTATGGAATGTCAGAATGTTCCCCTGTTATCAGCAATAACACACCGGAAAACCATAAAAAGGGTTCTATTGGAAAACCACTTGAAAATGTAGAAATCAGATTTGAAAACGGTGAGATTCTGGTAAAAGGAAGCAGTGTAATGAAGGGATATTATCAGATGCCTGATGAGACTGCAGAGACTTTAAAGGATGGCTGGCTGCATACCGGTGACAAGGGGTATATGGATGAAGACGGTTATCTGTTTATCAATGGACGTGTGAAGAACCTGATCATCTTGTCCAACGGTGAAAATGTATCTCCGGAGGAGATTGAGAATAAGCTGGCTCTGAATCCACTGGTGGGTGAAGTGATCGTGACAGGTGAGAACAATGGCCTGACAGCCCGCATCTATCCAGAGCAGGCCGTTGTGGAAGCGAAAGCATTGGATACAGAGGCAATTCAGACACAGCTTCAGGCATTTCTGGATGAATATAACAGAAATCAGCCAACCTATCGTCGCATTACAGGACTGGTTATCCGCAAAAATCCGTTTATCCGCAACACAACAAAGAAGATTAAGAGGCTGGATGTTCTGATTGATGAGCCTCTGGCGTAAATAAGACCGGGCAATGATTATGCTCCCTGAATTAGGATAAAAGCGGCAGCATACCGGATAAAAAAATTTCAGACAGAATATCAGCGATCACTTCCGGTGCAAGATTAAAATTATCCCGGCTCCATTTGTGGAGAACTCCGATAGTACTGCCGATGGCACAGGTGATCACATAGGAAACTTCTTCCTTTGTATGCCTGTCAGGCCTGGAATTAGATGTAGTCTCTGTGACATAATGATGGAGCATAGTCAGCATTTTTTCAAACAGATCATTGCCATGAGGTGTGCTTAAAAGACCGGACAGAAAAGGATTTTCCATAGTGTACCGGCACAGAGTCAGAAAATAGGAACTGCAGATATCCCGGTCATTTTTGGGCTGGAAGTTTTCCATCATGGAAAAAACGTCATGAATTGTTTTATCCTCAACTGCAGCGATCAGTGAAGGGACGTCCTGATAGTGATTATAAAAAGTACTTCTGGCAATACCTGCTGTTTTAGTGATGTCGGATACAGTAATCCTGTCAGGCTTCTTTTCCTTTACCAATTTGAAAAAAGCACCTAAAATGGCCTCGTCAGCCACGGAATATCTTTCATCGGGAATTATATTTTGCATAGCTGTCTCCTCCCGGGAGTCTGTAAGTAATACATAAAGTATACCACAAATCTGACGATAAAAAAATAAAATATTATCTGCTTTTAGGCATGTTCCATATAAAGATATTCAGGAGGTCATAAATGAGGAAAGGTAATGCATTACAGGTATTTTATGATGGAAAACTTGTAGGAACACTGGCTATGACAGCTGACCATAAAGCTGCGTTTCAATATAGTGAAGAATGGATTGAAAATGGTTTTCCGATCAGTCCGTTTTCACTTCCCCTTAAAAAGCAGGTTTTTGTACAGACAAAAGATTTTTTTGACGGATTATTTGGAGTATTTGCAGATAGTTTGCCGGATAATTGGAGGAGAAAAAATGACTATTAGAAAAGCAGAAGAAGAAGACATTCCAAGAATAATTGAACTGTTGGGACAGGTATTGCAGATTCATGCGGATATAAGACCTGATATTTTTATTCCTGGTACCACAAAATATACTGTAAGCGAATTGACAGAGCTATTAGGAAAAGAAGAAAAACCCATATATGTAGCAGTAAACGAGGAAGATGTTTGTGTGGGATATGTATTTTGCCAATTACAGGAACAGCCTTTTTCAACTAATATGGTACCGTTTAAGTCTCTTTTTATAGATGATCTATGTGTGGATCAGCAGGCACGAGGACAGCATATCGGTGAGCGTCTGTTTGAGTATGTAAAAAACGAAGCAAAGCGAATGGGCTGCTATGAAGTGACACTGAATGTATGGGCAGGAAATGTTTCGGCCGAAAAATTCTATGAAAAAATGGGTATGAAAACCAAAGAAAGACAGATGGAATATATCCTGGAATATTGATACGTTGTATAGTATATTTGAGAAGTCTATCTGCGAATTTATAGAGATATCCGATAGATGAATCCCATCAGTCAAACAGTAAATATTAAAAGAAAACGATGCAGATCAGGCACAAGTTATACTTCGGAAACTTGTGCCTGATTTTTACAGTATTATTTGGTCTACAGGTGCTTTTGTTCGGATATTTTTTTAGCGTTGATATAATTTATGATTATGTCTGCTGCATCGGAAATATCAAGTTTTCCAAGTTTTTTGGCCTCTTCTTCGAGCTTCTTTCTGTCATAGAGTTCCAGTCCAAGTCTGGAAGCCAGTCCCCTGCGGAGGTTGCGAAGAGCAATAAGCAGTGGGTGGGGACTTGCTTGTATCACTCAGGTAAGAATTAAGTGATGGAAGCATTTCACATAATAATAGTTACTTTGCGCATTTTGTGTTATAATTGAGATTAACAGGAAATGATAAATATCTGTAAAATGAATGTTTATCAGGAACTTACCGGAGGACATTTTAGTTAAGGCGTAATAAATTTCGGACTTTGTAAAATGCAAAAGGGAGATCAATGATATGAGAAAAAAAACAGTTCAAAAAAGTAGTACCAAAGGCAATGCAAAAAGTAATACAAAGAGCAATGCAAGAAACAGCGTAAAAAACAGTGCAAAAAACAGTCCTCAAAAAGCTGTTAAGACTGTTGCTCCAACAGCAGAGAATGTTTCTGTTAAGCAAACCGCAATTATTCAGGAGCCAGCTGTTGAACAGAATGAACAGAACATTCCAACGAAACAGCCTGATCTGGGACCGCGAAGAAGTGTAGCCTTCATTGGATCAGAATGTTATCCATTTGTTAAGACAGGTGGATTGGGAGATGTAATGTCTGCCCTGCCAAAGAGTCTGGCAAAATTAAACATTGATGTTAAGGTCATTATTCCAAGATATAAATGTATTCCTCAGAAATTTCAGGAAAAGATGGAATACAGGGGTTCCTTTGATATGAATCTCTGCTCTGATGGAAAGCAGTATTATGTGGGAATTATGGAATATCAGGAGGACGGTGTTGTCTATGATTTTATAGATAATGATGAGTTCTTTTCCTGGGGAAATCCATATACGAATCTCATAGATGACATTCCGAAGTTCTGTTATTTTGCAAAAGCTGCCCTTGCTGCCCTTAATTATCTGAATTGGACTCCTGATGTAGTACATTGTCATGACTGGCAGGCAGCTTTAGTACCACTTTATCTGAGAACCTGTTTCCAGGATACAGATGTAGGACGTGCAATTTCAGTACTCACAATACATAATCTGAAGTTCCAGGGTATTTATGACAGAAAAATGATTCAATACTGGTCAGGACTTCCGGATTATGTATTTAATAAGGACTGCATGATTCAGAACTGGCTGGATGCCAATATGTTAAAGGGTGGTATCGCTTACAGTAACAAAGTTACAACCGTAAGTAACACCTATGCCTGGGAGATTCAGACAGAGGAATATGGCGAGGGACTTGCAGAGCATTTAAGATATCACAACAATAAGATTCTGGGAATTGTGAATGGTATTGATACGGATATCTGGAATCCAGCAACTGATAAGCTGTTAGCTGCTGATTATGATGAGAAGTCAGCAATAAAGGATAAAAAGATTAATAAAAAAGCTCTCCAGGAATCTCTGGGGCTGGATGTAGATGAGCATAAGATGGTAATCGGACTTATTTCACGTCTCACCAACCAGAAAGGTCTTGATCTTGTAAATGACGTAATCCCGGGAATTATGGATGAACATACGCAGGTGGTTGTTCTTGGTACTGGTGATTCTCAGTATGAGAATACATTCCGTTATTATGAAAACAAATATAAAGGCAATTTCTGTGCATATATTGCTTACAATGAAAATGTGGCTCACAATATTTATGCAGGATGTGATGCGCTTCTGGTTCCATCAAGATTTGAACCATGTGGACTTACACAGCTTATAGCCATGAGATATGGTGCAGTTCCGATTGTAAGAGAGACCGGAGGACTTAAAGATACGGTTCAGCCTTATAATATGTTTGAGAATACAGGAAACGGTTTTACATTTGACAGATATGAAAGCGGGCTGCTTTACGACGCAATCAACAGAGCAAAGACTCTCTATTTCGAGAACAGAAAATCCTGGGATGATATGGTAATCCGCGATATGAATAAAGATGTCTCCTGGGAAAAGAGTGCAAAACAGTACAAAGATATGTATGTAGGATTAACACCAAGAGATTAGAGTGTGTTTGAAAAATGCTTTACGCAAGATTTCACATTCTGATGGGCTTGGATTAAGATGCATTATTTTAGAGGATTGCTATAATGAAGTAAAAGAGCCAGATCTCGCCAAATGTGCAAAGAGAAAAGATTTTGGGCAGGGATTTTATTTGAGACTCTTATCGCTTATCTTGCCGGAGCTTATGGAAGAATTGAGGTTAAGTGTTGCAGGTACTCTTTCTATACTCAGAAGGTGTCATTCCGAATTGTTTTTTGAATGACCGCGCGTCGCATTCTCGTTACTTCAGTGATGAGTTAGACGCGCAATTTTTTTGTTAAAAAAAGAACGTATGTTTACAGAATAAGATATCTATGGTACAATTTGTTCATAGCACAAAATAAAAAAACAGTTCAGAGGAGAAGAAAATGCAGACGGTATCCAGTTATGGTGTGGAAATACGAAAACAGAATATCCCAATCCGCCAGACACTGGAGATCTATCGTCAGGCGGTCAGCTATCTGACGGAAATCTATGAACAGGTGTGGACAGAACTGAAAATGATCCCGGAAGCAAAAAAACGCTTTAATGCAGCAGAACATCTGATTCACACAACGAAAAAGAACCATGCCCGCTTTGATTTTGACATCCATTTCCCGTTATCTCAGGAGAGCTGCCATCCAGCATGCACTGGGAAGTGTATCGTCCTATGAAAGCCGGATGAAACAGTGGGAGGCAGCGGGAGAACTCTCCGGGAAACCGAATTTTACCTGTGAAAACCATGCCATGCCGGTCTTTTACCGGGATGTGATGTACCGCGAAGGGACAGAGGGAAAAGATGAGGCATACCTGAAACTGTATGACGGGCATGACTGGAGATGGTTCCGTGTGTGTTTAAGCCATACGGATATGGAATACCTGTGCAGGAACTGGTATGGGAAAAAGGCATCTGCCCCGGCACTGGAGAAAAGACACCATAAATATTTCCTGCGTTTTTCTTATATAGAAGAAGTGACGCTTACTCAGACACCTGTAAGGGAACAGATCATCTGCAGTGTGGATCTGGGAATCAATACGGATGCAGTCTGTACCATCATGCGGGCAGACGGAACTGTCCTGGGGAGAAAGTTTATTGACTTCCCCAGTGAAAAAGACCGTATGTACCGCACACTGGGACGAATCCGGAGATTCCAGAGGGAACATGGATCTGCGCAGGCAGGGGAAAGGTGGGCATACACCAGACGTCTGAATATAGAATTAAGCAGAAAGATCGCAGGGGCAGTTGCAGAATATGCATGGGAGAATCATGCAGATGTGATCGTATTTGAGTATCTGGAAATGAACGGAAAGATATCGGGAAGTAAGAGGCAGAAACTGCAGCTTTGGAGAAAACGGGATATCCAGAAACGGTGTGAACATCAGGCACACAGGAAAGGGATGCGCATATCCAGAATCTGTGCATGGAATACGAGCAGGCTTGCGTATGATGGATCAGGGATAGTCCTGCGTGACTGGAGAAATCACAGCCTCTGCGCATTTCAGACGGGAAAAAGATATAACTGTGATTTGTCAGCTTCTTATAATATCGGGGCCAGATATTTTATCCGTGAACTTTTAAAACCCCTTCCGGCAACGGAAAGGTCTTTGCTGGAGGCAAAAGTCCCTGCAGTAAAGCGTAGAACCTCATGTGTTTATGCAGATCTAAGGGAACTCAGTTCTGAGATGGGACTCTTAATGGCTGCATAGATGCAGGCAGATATACAGCGGACTACCTGTAATGTGGGGACCTGCCATATCTGACATGGGAAAAAGCGCGTATCTGCGCAAACCTAAGTTACAGGTGTATCCGCCGATATTTAGTCTGACGCCTAAAGCGTCTGGAAGCACGTGACTTCAGTCATGTGAGGATATAATTCACTAGGAATGAAAGAGGATACAAAATGACGGAGAGATTATTATTAACAGCAGCATTTTTAAACTTTAACAAATGTAGCAAGAATTCTCCTACCTCTTCAGGGACGCCGCTGAAAAACTGTTTTTTCATACTATATACAGTGTCTCAAAGTTGATTGATGTACTTTATTTTGTGCTAATTTATACGCAAAAAGGACTTTTTCAGTGGCCTTCTTCAGGTGGTGAGATGAATTGCACATCTGAGCATATCTGCTCAAAAAATTCCTATATTATAAAAGAAACACTTGTTCTCTGTTTCCTAATGTAGTATACTAAAAAAGAACAATTAGTTCGTAAATACATATCAGTCGATATAAGAAAAAGGATGATAAATATAATGGAATTAGACCATAATTCTCATTCAGTATTTCTGTTATACTATCATCTGGTGATGGTTATAAAATACAGAAGAAAAGTACTGAACGATGAAATATCCGAAAGAGCAAAAGAGATCTTTGAGTATATCGCACCCGGATACGGGATCGTATTGGAAGAATGGAATCACGATACAGATCATGTTCATGTGATGTTCCGCGCACAGCCAAAGACGGAACTCAGTAAATTCATCAATGCCTATAAAAGCGCCAGCAGCAGGCTGCTGAAAAAAGAGTATCCCAAGATAAGAGAAAAACTCTGGAAAGATGCATTCTGGAGCCAGAGCTTCTGTCTGCTCAGTGCAGGCGGGGCACCGATCGAAACGATACGACAGTATATAGAAAGCCAGGGTGAGAAGAATGAACCGCGCCGTAAAAATAAGAATCTATCCAAATAAAGAGCAGAGAGTCCAGATAGAGAAAACAATCGGCTGCAGCCGCTTTATTTATAACCAGATGCTGGCGGATAAGATCAGCTATTATCAGAAAGAAAAAAAGATGCTCAGGAACACACCGGCCGGATATAAGAAGGAATACCCCTGGCTGAAAGAGGTGGACTCCCTGGCCCTGGCGAATGTGCAGCTGCATCTGGAAAGTGCGTTCCGGAAGTTCTTCCGGGAACCATCCTGCGGATTTCCACGCTATAAATCAAAAAAACGTGCGAGGAAATTCCTATACGACCAATGCAGTAAACGGGAATATCTTTTTGCAGGATACACATCTGAAGCTTCCAAAGATGTCTGCCATAAAGATAAAACTCCACCGGCAGATCCCGTCAGACTGGGAACTGAAGTCTGTAACTGTGAGCCATGAGCCATCCGGAAAATATTTTGCAAGTCTTTTGTTCTGCTGTGAGAGCCAAACAGTGGAAAAAAGTTCGGCAGAAAAATTCCTGGGGATCGATTTTGCCATGCGGGGAATGTGTGTATTTTCCACAGGGGAAAGAGCCGGTTATCCTATGTTTTACAGGAAAGCAGAGAAAAAACTTGCAAGGGAACAGAGGAAGCTCTCCCACTGTGAAAAAGGAAGCAGGAATTATCAGAAACAGAAGAAGAGAATAGCGCTGTGCCATGAAAAGATAAAGAACCAGAGAAAAGATTTCCAGCATAAGCTCAGCAGGGGGCTTGCAGAAAGATATGATGCGGTATGTGTGGAAGATCTGAACCTGAAGGGCATGTCCGGAGGCCTGCATCTTGGAAAGGGCGTGCAGGATAATGGGTACGGGCAGTTCCTGTCCATGCTGGGATACAAATTGGAAGAGCGTGGAAAGCATCTTATAAAAGTAGACCGTTATTTTGCATCCAGCAAGATCTGCAGTGTATGCGGACATAAGAAAAAGGAACTGGCATTGTCGGATAGAGAGTATGTCTGTGAGTGTGGAAACCGGATGGACCGGGATGTGAATGCGGCAGTCAATATCCGGGAAGAAGGAAAAAGACTTTATAAAGAATGTGCCTGACGGCACAGGAAAAGATCCGTATCCGGATAAAAAATAAAACCGCGGGACACGCGGGGATAGCCTGTTTTAGCTTTGCCCTAAAGGGCAATCGAGCAGGAAGCCCCAACTTCAAAATCGTAAGATTTAAGTGGTGGGAGCATGTCACAGCAAAAATACTCGATACTGCGAAACGTTACATTGACAAACAGCCTTTGTTGAATTAAAATAAATTTTTAGGATAAGATGTCCATAATCGGACTGAAACCGCCGGAAATAATAAAAGTAGCTGTGTAGCTCAGTGGAGCAAACAGTAGTGGTGTCATGGACGCACCCTGAAAAAGACGGTATCTCGCCTTAAGTCAGATGCCCTGGTAACTCTGTTGCCGGGTAGTTCACACACAACAAATGTTGGAGGAAGTATAGAGATGAAATACTTGTTTAAAAAGATCGAGCCTAAGTGGCAGGCGAAATGGGAAGAAAGTAAAGTCTTCGAAGCCAAAGATAACAGCGATAAACCTAAGTTCTATGGCCTGGTAGAGTTTCCATATCCAAGTGGTGCAGGTATGCACGTAGGACATATCAAAGCATATTCCAGTCTGGAGGTTATTTCCAGAAAACGTCGTATGGAAGGCTATAATGTACTTTTCCCGATCGGATTTGATGCATTCGGTCTCCCGACTGAGAACTACGCAGTAAAGACCGGAACACATCCACGTATCATCACAGATGAGAACATCAAGAGATTTTCCAATCAGTTAAAGAAAGTTGGATTCTCTTTTGACTGGAACCGTGTGATCGATACAACAGATGAAGACTACTACAAATGGACACAGTGGATTTTTCTGAAAATGTTTGAAAAAGGTCTTGTATTCAGAGACAGAACACTGGTTAACTACTGCCCGCACTGTAAAGTAGTCCTTTCCAATGAGGACAGCCAGGGCGGTAAATGTGATATCTGTCACAGCGATGTTGTTCAGAAATCCAAAGATGTATGGTATTTAAGGATCACCCAGTATGCAGATAAGCTTCTGGAAGGTCTGAAAGATGTAGATTATCCGGATAATGTAAAACAGCAGCAGATTCACTGGATCGGAAAATCAAAAGGTGCTTTCGTTAACTTCGACGTTGACGGAATCGACGAGAAACTTGAAATCTATACAACCAGACCGGATACCCTGTTTGGTGTAACATTCATGGTAATCGCACCGGAACATCCGATCATTGACAAATATGCAGATAAAGTCACAAACATGGACGAGATTACTGCATATCGTAATGAGTGTGCAAAGAAAACAGAGTTTGAGAGAACTCAGCTTGTAAAAGATAAAACAGGTGTGAGAATCCAGGGACTTGAGGGAATCAACCCGGTTAACGGTAAGAAAATCCCGATTTACATTGCTGACTACGTAATGATGGGATATGGTACAGGTGCTATCATGGCAGTACCTGCTCACGATCAGCGTGACTATGATTTCGCGAAGAAATTCGGCATCGACATTATCGAAGTTATCAAAGGTGGAGATATTTCCAAAGAAGCCTATACAGGTGACGGTGAAATGGTAAATTCCGATTTCCTGAACGGATATGCAAAGAAGAAAGATTCTATTGAGCGTATGCTGGAAGAACTGGAGAAAAAAGGAATCGGTAAAGCCGGTGTTCAGTATAAGATGAAAGACTGGGCATTCAACCGCCAGAGATACTGGGGCGAGCCAATCCCGCTTATTCATTGCCCGAACTGTGGTGTTGTAGCAGTTCCGGAGAATGAACTTCCGCTGCGTCTGCCGGATGTAAAGGACTTCGAGCCAGGTGAAGACGGACAGTCTCCGCTTGCAAAGATTGATTCTTTCGTAAACTGCACATGCCCGAAATGTGGTGCTGCAGCGAAGCGTGAGACAGATACCATGCCTCAGTGGGCAGGTTCTTCCTGGTATTTCTTAAGATACACAGATCCGCACAATGCAAATGCACTGGCAGATATGGACAAACTGAAATACTGGATGCCTGTTGACTGGTACAATGGTGGTATGGAACATGTTACCAGACATATGATCTACTCCAGATTCTGGCATCATTTCCTGTACGATCTTGGCGTAGTAAATACACCGGAACCATACGCAAAACGTTCCATCCAGGGACTGATCCTCGGACCGGACGGAGATAAAATGAGTAAATCCAAGGGTAATGTAGTTGACCCGCTGGATATTGTAGAAGAATACGGTGCAGATACTCTTCGTACCTATGTACTGTTTATGGGTGACTATGGGGCAGCTACTCCATGGAGCGAGAACTCTGTAAAGGGCTGCAAGAAGTTCCTGGACCGTGTTGCAGGGCTGACAGATATCCTTTCTGAAGAATCCGTATCTGATGAACTGGAGATGAAACTCCACCGCACCATCAAGAAAGTTTCTTCTGATATAGAGAACCTGAAATTCAATACAGCGATCGCCAGCCTGATGACACTCCTTAATGAGATCACAGCAGAAGGACATTTGAGCAAAGATGACCTTACCATCTTTATCAAACTGCTCAGCCCATTTGCACCACATATCTGCGAAGAAATCTGGGAATTCATCGGAGGCGAAGGCTTACTGGCAGTTTCCGAATGGCCGAAATACGATGAAGGCAAAACAATTGCCAAGACCGTTGAGATCGGTGTACAGGTTAATGGTAAAGTAAGAGGAACAATCGTAATCCCTAACGGATGCGAAAAAGAAAAAGCATTCGAAATCGCCAAAGCAGACGAGAGAATTGCTTCCTTCCTGGAAGGCAAGAACCTCGTTAAAGAAATCTATGTACCGAATAAGATCGTAAACTTTGTTGCGAAATAATATACCACACGATCATACAGATAAATAAATCTAAAGAACAATAAAATAGAAACAGTAAAAAGAGGACCGGCAGAAACTTTTCTGAACAGTCCTCTTTTTACTATATAAAGGTATGGCATGAAAAAATCAAGAATTTTCACTTTCTTACAGCTTGCCGGCGGAATACTTGCCATTTGTATTACTTGCATAGCTGATGAATTTATTATAGTATTATGAGTAATAAATCGAAAGGATTCGACAAAATTCGATATAAAACTATGATAAATGAAAGAAACGATCAAAGAATAAATGCAATAGAAAACTTAAAAAACGCCTGCACAGAAGAAAATCTCTGGCAGGCAATAGTAGCTTTTCAAAACTTTCCATTTTATACAGCATCCGGGCTTCCCTTTCATTATAGCCTGAAGACAGGAAGAAACGGTGAATTAACGAAAGAACTATGGGTAAACCGCAGGGAGAACAGCAAAAGTCTGGCATGGAGCAGCGTAGTGCTTGCATTTCAACATGCCAGACAGATTTCTGAAGAAATCCCGGGTCCCAAAAAACTGGGAAATATCCGCGGGATTTCATACATATATGCTATTTTCTGGAAACTGGGACTGATAAAAGTTCCGGACACAATTGCCGAAAAAATGACCGAACCTTAAATGAATTATTTTAGTTACTGTTCACACGCCACTATCCCGCGAGGTGTTTTGGCATGAAAATGCCAAAATCCCGAGACATACCGCGCGAATTTATGCGACTAGCATAAATTCTGTGCATCGCGAAGCGTGTTACTGAGAACGGAGTGAACAGTAACTTATTTACGAGGATTGCTATAGGAGCGTTCCTCAGGTAACCGCCTGCTGATATGCCGGAATGTCAGCGTAAACACGATTCCCTTCACAATGGAAGAGATCGTAAGTGCCCACCATATACCATTTAATCCCATTCCTGCATGTGTCAGGATTAATGCCAGCGGGATTCGTGAGCCTGTCAGGATCACACTGATCACACTGGATAATCTGGTGCGTCCAAGTCCTGATAATGCGCCCACTGTCATCAGCTCAATGGACATAAAGACTTCACTGAATCCGATAATGACCAGATAATTGACAGCAGTGTCCAGCGCTTCTCTTTCGTGGAAAAATAATCTTGCAATTGGCTCCGGAAGAAAGACAAAAGCTGCAGTGACAAACAGGCCCCAAATTGTGAGGACGCGAAATGACAGACTGTAACCTTTACGGATACGGCCTTTTTTTCGTGCACCGTAGTTTTGGGCAATAAAAGCATTCAATGCTGAAGCAAAACCATCTGCAGTATTCCAGGATACAGATTCAATCTGTCCGCCAACACGCTGTGTTGCAATAGCGGCAGCACCATAACCGGAAACCATACGGGTCAGGACCATGGAGATGAAGCAGTAAATGCTTCCCTGTATAGCTGTGGGAAATCCGATTCTGAAGATGTGCTTATAATATTCTTTTGGAAAAACAGACAGCAGATTCAGATGCTGTAAAACATTTGGCTCCAGTCTGGAATGCCGGATACGCAGAACCATCACCACAAAAACCAGAATCTGTGAACTTACTGTCGCAATAGCGGCTCCGGCAACCTCCAGCCTCGGGAAAGGTCCGATGCCAAGGATCAGCAGTGGATCCAGGATCATATTTCCGGCAAGCCCGATAAAGTTTGCAAGCAGGGGAGTGCGGGAATCTCCCTGTGCAGTTGAGAGTCCGGTCAGCGTCAGATTCAGATAAGAAAAAAGGATCAGCCCACAGGTGATCAATGTATAAGATCTGGCAGCAGTATAAGTTTCTGCGTCGGTCAGATTAAAAAATCCCAGCAGAGGCTGTATGAAAATAACGCAGACAGCAGCAAACAAAATGCCGGACAGTGCAGTGAGCTGCAGAGAACCGGCGGCATAGGAACGTGCCTGGTCATAATCTTTGCGCCCGCATGCCTGGGCTGTATTTACCTGTCCGCCCATTCTTGACAGGGATGCAAGACCCTGGGAGAGCCAGACATACATTCCGCCTACTCCCACGCCTGCAACCGCCTTCGCACCAAGCAGTCCGATCCATGCCATATCCATGATACTGTATGCTGTTCCCAGCATGGAAGAAATCATGATAGGCAGAGCCAGCTCTGCCAGAGTTTTAAGGATCGGACCGGAAGTCAGATCCACAGTTTTTGCTTTACTCATTTGTAATAACCCTTCATGTACCAATAAGTGACATTTCAAAAGTTAACCTGTCAGTACATTTACCCCATTTATTATAATACTTTTGTAGTCCATTTACTGCAGTCCCATACCTGGGAAACCACATCACGGTAAAACTCCGGTTCGTGGCAGATCAGGAGAATGCTTCCCTTATATTCGATCAATGCCTGCTTCAAAGCTTCTTTTGCATCCACATCCAGATGATTGGTAGGCTCGTCCAGAAGCAGAATGTTCGTCTCTTTATTCACCAGCTTACACAGACGCACTTTTGCCTGCTCCCCGCCACTCAGTACACGTACCTGACTTTCAATATGCTTGGTAGTCAGACCGCATTTTGCAAGTGCAGACCGAACCTCATACTGAGTATAAGACGGAAACTCTGCCCAGATCTCGTCGATACAGGTAGTCTTATTATCACCTTTGACTTCCTGTTCAAAATATCCGATCTGAAGATTCTCACCAAGCTCGCAGGAACCCTTCAGAGACGGAATTAATCCCAGAATACTCTTCAATAAAGTAGTCTTACCGATACCGTTTGCACCAACCAGCGCGATCTTATTTCCTCTTTCCATAGAGAGAGTAACAGGTCTGGAAAGAGGTTCATTATAACCAATAACCAGATCTTTCGTCTCGAAGATATATTTCCCCGGAGTACGTCCATATTTAAAATGAAATTCCGGCTTCGGCTTCTCGGCAGCAAGCTCGATCACATCCATCTTATCCAGTTTCTTCTGTCTGGACATTGCCATGTTTCTTGTAGAAACCCTTGCCTTATTTCTTGCGACGAAATCCTTCAGTTCACTGATTTCCTGCTGCTGGCGTCTGTAAGCAGCCTCAAGCTGAGCCTTCTTCACCTCATATACTTCCTGGAAATGATCATAATCCCCGACATAACGGTTCAGTTCCTGATTCTCCATATGATAAACCAGATTGATAACAGAATTCAGAAATGGAATATCGTGGGAGATAAGGATAAATGCATTCTCATAATCCTGCAGATAACGCTTCAGCCATTCAATATGTTCCTCATCCAGATAGTTGGTAGGCTCGTCCAGAAGCAGGATATCCGGTTTCTCCAGAAGCAGCTTGCCAAGCAGAACTTTGGTTCTCTGACCGCCGCTCAGATCTGTAACATCACGTTCCAGTCCGATATCCAGAAGCCCCAGAGCTCTGGCAACTTCCTCCACCTTTGCATCGATCACATAGAAATCATGCATGGTAAGGGTATCCTGAATAGTTCCCAGCTCCTCCATCAGAGTATCCATCTCCTCAGGAGAAGCAGTGCCAAGAGAGTCACAGATTTCATTCATCCTTTCCTCCATCTCAAAGAGATAAGAGAACGCAGATTTCAGCACGTCACGGATGGACATGCCTTGAGAAAGGACAGAATGCTGGTCCAGATAGCCGACACGTACGTTCTTTGCCCATTCAATCTTACCCTCATCCGGCATCAGCTTTCCGGTTACAATATTAAAGAAAGTAGATTTACCTTCCCCGTTGGCACCAACCAGTCCAATATGCTCGCCCTTTAACAGGCGGAAAGACACATCATTAAAAATCGCCCTGTCTCCGAAACCATGTGTCAGATGTTCTACATTCAAAATACTCATAAAAAGAAATTCTCCTTAATTATTGTTATATAATGATGTTAGGGTCAAAAGGCATTTTGCCCCTAACTTGATATCTACGAATTGCTCCGCTGCAAAGCAGCTCCCGCAATTCTCAAACATTCGAAATCCGCTGATTTACTACGTAAATCGCTACTTTCTCATGTTTGGCGGGTCCCAAGTTCAAAAGTCTTATCGTGCAAGCACGAACGACTTTTTGACCTTTTGACCCTGATATCATATAATGGCAGGGTGGTCAGACTTCCCTGACTCCCTTTAATGACGGCTCAGCCATCAGCGAATAATTTGTATAATAAACCACAAATCCGGGCTTTGCCCCTGCAGGCTTTTTCACCTGCTTCTTCTGGATATAATCGATCTCCACCTTAGGGGCGGTACGTCCTTTGGAATAATAAGCAGCAAGCTGTCCCGCAATCTCAAAAATATGATCCGGAAGCTCCCCATCCTTAGGCTTCACAACAACATGAGATCCAGCCATTTTCTTAGCATGGAACCACCAGTCATTTCCCGTAGCAAACTTAAAAGTAAGCTCATCATTCTGGAAGTTATTTTTTCCCACATAAATATCATAACCATCTTCAGTCACATAATGGAACGGTTTTGACTTACTCTGAGCCTTCTGTCCCTTCTTTCGGTCATAATGCTTCTTAATATAGCCATATTCCATCAATTCTTCCTTGATCTGCGCCAGGTCACTCTCAGCCAGAGCAATATCCAAAGCATTAGAAACAGATTCCAGATGCTCAATCTCACTTCTCGTATCCGCAATCTGCTCCGTCAAAGCCTCCTCCGTACGCTTCAGCTTTCCATACTTATCAAAATACTTCTTGGAATTCTCCGCCGGAGTCATAGTAGGATCAAGAGGAATCGCAATCTCTTCATTCGTATAATAATTCAAAGCCTTAAACGACTTACATCCATCCTCAAGTCCATACCCATAAGTATTAATCAACTCCCCGTAAACCTTATACTTATCCTTCTTCGCGGTATCCTTCATCTGCTTCTCCTGTAAGGTAAGCTTCTTACGGTTACGCTCCAGAGCAGTCTGCACGATCCTTCTTAAATCCGAAGACTTCTGATGAATACGAGTCAGAGTATTCTTAGTCGCATAATAAGTCTCCAGCATCTCAGAAACACTGTCAAACTCTACAGAATGATACTCCGGACCGTACTGCTGGAAAGCAAACACCCCATACTCCACAGGCTCTTCCCCCCGATAAACAATATTCGGAGAAAAATCCCCCTCCACAACCTGATCCATCAGCCTGCGGAAAGTATGATACAAATGTACCCTCGCCGCATCATCCAGAGACTGCGCTGCATCACTTCCGTCAATCGAAGCCCTGAAACAGATCTCCTCCGCAACAACCGGACTGATCCCCGTAAGAGAAGAGTAAACAGCTCTGGAAACATTACATGGCTTTCTGCACACAACATCACAGAACTCCTCCTCACTCACAGTCAGCGGATCCAGCTTATCCTGCGTCTTCGGAATAAAATACTCCCTCCCCGGAAGCACCTCCCTCACAGAACTCATATGCGAAGAAACATGCTTGATGCTATCCAGGATCATCCCCTTATCATCACAGAAAATAATATTACTGTGCTTACCCATAAGCTCCATGATAAGCACCTTCTTACAAGGATCCCCCAGCTCATTCAGATGCTCCAACTCAAACATCACCACACGCTCCATCCCCGGCTGCCTGATATCCGAAATCCTCGCACTTCCGATATGCTTACGCAACAGCATACAGAAATTAGGTGCAGTCATAGGACTGGGTTTATTCTTAGAAGTAAAATAAATCAGCGGAAGAGAAGCACTGGCCGAAAGCAGCAGCCTGCACTGCCCATTCGCCCCCTTCCCAGTAATCAAAAGCTCATCCGCCTCCGGCTGAGCAATCTTATTAAACCGTCCTCCATCTAAATTCAAATGCAGCTCCCTCACCATAGCCGCAATCGTAATCCCATCAAAAGCCATATAAAAACACTCCTTTTTAAATAATACTCACAATAATTAAAATCCCAGTCCCCAATATGACTGATAACAATTTTATAATTTACAGGTAATACATAAAACTTAAATATCACCTACGTCCCACCTGCGGCGTCCCTTCCACCAGTATACCACACATTTCCTATCGCCATCAACGAAAAAATGTTTGACTCCATCTCTATAATGAACTATAATAAATCTGTATGTAAACAAGAACAAGATTACGTACCTCGACACTATTAAGACAGACAAAGAGAGAAAAACTATGATAAAAAGCATGACTGGTTTCGGCCGGGCAGAAGTCGTGACCAATGAAAGAAAAATAACCATCGAATTAAAATCTGTAAACCACAGGTATCTGGACCTCAGCATCAAAATGCCCAGAAAACTGAACTTCCTGGAAGGTGCCGTCAGAAACCTGATGAAAACCTACATCCAGAGAGGCAAAGTTGATGTATACATCACATATGAAGATTATACAATGAACAACGGAGCCCTCAAATACAACAAAGAGCTCGCAACCGAATACATCACCTGTCTGAAACAGATGAAACAGGACTTTGACCTGGATTACGACGTCAAAGTCAGCACCCTGTCACGCTATCCGGAAGTACTTGTCATGGAAGAACAGTCTGTTGATGAGGATGCGCTCTGGGGCTTTATCGAGCCACCGCTTCGGGAAGCATGTGAGAAATTTGTCCAGACACGTGTATCAGAAGGCAAGAATCTCGAGAGAGATCTCATTGAGAAACTGGATGGACTTGAAGAGAAAGTCTTACGTGTAGAGGCCCGCTCTCCGGAAGTAGTAAATGCTTACAGAGCCAAACTGGAAGCAAAAGTATCTGAACTCCTCGAGGATACACAGATTGATGACAACAGAATCGCAGCAGAAGTGATCCTGTTCTCCGATAAGATCTGCAATGATGAAGAGACTGTACGTCTTCACAGCCATATCAAGAACATGAAGAAGATGCTGACTACAGAGAAGAACGGCATCGGACGCAAGCTTGACTTTATGGCACAGGAGATGAACAGAGAAGCGAATACGATCTTATCCAAATCAAGTGATTTGGAGATTTCTAATATTGCGATTGATCTTAAGACAGAGATCGAGAAAGTCAGAGAACAGATTCAGAATGTAGAATAGAGGTTACAGAGAGTGGCAAAACTTATAAATATTGGTTTTGGAAATGTAGTCAATTCACAGAAAATCGTGGCAGTGGTAAGCCCTGATGCGGCACCTGTAAAACGAATGGTGCAGAGTATAAAGGGAACCAGGTCACTGATTGACGCAACTCAGGGAAGAAAGACAAAGGCAGTGATCATCACAAGCGATGATTATCTGGTGCTCAGCGCATTGCAGCCGGAGACAATTGCCCGGAGATTTGCGGAAATATATGATAATGAGGATAAGGGAGAGATCCATGAATAAAGGAATTTTAGTAGTGGTTTCAGGATTTTCCGGCGCAGGAAAAGGCACAGTAATGAAACGCCTTATGGAGAAATATGATGACTATGCATTATCTGTCTCCGCAACGACCAGAAAACCCCGTCCCGGTGAAGAAGACGGCAGAGAATATTTCTTCCGCACACGGGATGAATTTGAGAAGCTGATAGAAGAGGATGCGTTGCTTGAATATGCCCAGTACGTAGAGAACTATTACGGAACTCCACGCTCTTATGTTGAGGAACAGCTTCAGGCAGGCAGAAACGTGATCCTTGAAATCGAGATTCAGGGAGCAATGAAGATTAAGAAGAAAATACCGGAAGCACTTCTGGTATTTGTAACTCCGCCGACAGTGGAGGAACTGGAACGACGTCTTACAGGCAGAGGAACAGAGACTGCACAGGTGATTGCAGACAGACTTGCAAGAGCCGGTGAAGAGGCAAAGGGTATGGATCAGTATGATTATATCCTTGTCAACGATACCGTAGAGGAATGCGTAGACCATCTGCATCAGATCATCGTAAGCGAGCATTCCAGAGCGTTCAGAAATGCAGAGTTTATCGCTGATATCCAGGAACAGACAAAAGCGTTTCAGAAATAATAGATTAACCGGAAGCGTGTTGCTGAGAACGGAGTGAACAGTAACAATATTCGTATTATCAGAGAAGAGATAACCCCGCGGTATTTGCCGCTTAAAAAGAAAGGAGAAAATACATGATACATCCGTCTTATACAGAATTAATTGAAGCAATCAATGCAAACAGCGAGGACGACGATACAACAATGTCCCTTAACAGCCGTTATTCCCTTGTACTTGCTGCAAGTAAACGTGCACGCCAGATCATCGCAGGATCTGAACCGCTCGTAGAGGGTGCTGCAGGTAAGAAACCTCTTTCTGTTGCAATCGATGAACTTTACAAAGGAAAAGTAAAGATTCTTGCACCGGAAGAGAACGAAGAGGAAGAAACAGCAGCTCAGACAGAAGAGGTTCAGGCAGCAGCTGAAGCCCCGGAAGAAGCTCTGGCAACAGAAGCAACTGAAGAAACAACAGAGGAATAAATATAACTGTAAGGATACAATAACAGTTATAAAAATTATAATCTGTAAAAAGGATTGGTTTGGAAAAGAACTGATCAGGTAACACAATAGATGAGTCAAATGAATGTGTCTGAGAATTACAGTGATGGATTTTCAGGCACATTCTTATAGGAGAATTTATGAAATTATTATTCGTATCATTAGGCTGTGACAAGAACCTTGTAGATTCAGAGGAAATGCTGGGACTTCTTACCGGCAACGGGTTTGAGATCGTAGATGATGAAACAGAAGCAGAGGCGATTGTGGTTAATACCTGCTGCTTTATTAATGACGCAAAAGAAGAAAGTGTCAATACCATTCTTGAGATGGCAGAATACAAGAAAGCCGGAAGCTGTAAGGTTCTTATCGTAACTGGCTGTATGGCACAGCGCTATAAAAACGAGATTATTGAGGAAGTACCGGAAGTAGATGCAGTACTTGGAACTACTTCTTACGGAGATATCCTCAAAGCAATCAACGAAGCAATGGAAGGAAAGCATTTCGAGGAATTTAAAGATATCGATTATCTTCCTGAGAAGCTTGGAAAACGAGTGCTGACAACAGGCGGACATTTCGGATATCTTAAGATTGCAGAGGGCTGTGACAAACACTGTACTTACTGCATCATTCCGAAACTTCGTGGTAAATTCAGAAGTGTTCCGATGGAACGTCTGATAGAACAGGCGAAAGAGATGGCGGAAGAAGGCGTAAAAGAACTGATTCTTGTCGCACAGGAGACAACCGTATACGGAACCGATATTTACGGAAAAAAATCCCTGCATGTTCTTTTGAAAGAATTATGTGAGATCAAGGGAATCCGCTGGATCCGTGTGCTCTACTGCTATCCGGAAGAAATTTATGATGAACTGATCCAGACGATGAAAGAAGAAAAGAAAATCTGTCATTATCTGGACCTTCCGATTCAGCACGCTAGCGACCGCATCTTAAAGAGAATGGGAAGAAGAACCACACAGGCAGAACTGGTGGCAATCGTCAATAAACTTCGCCAGGAAATCCCGGACATTGTGCTTCGCACCACTCTGATCTCTGGTTTCCCTGGAGAGACACAGGAAGATCATGAAGAACTGATGGGATTTGTTGATGAGATGGAATTCGACAGACTGGGAGTATTTACTTACTCTGCGGAAGAAGATACACCGGCTGCGACAATGCCTGATCAGGTTCCGGAGGAAGTCAAGGAAGAGAGACGTGATGAGATTATGGAACTCCAGCAGGAGATTTCCTATGACAAAGGAACAGACCGTATCGGACAGGAACTTCTTGTGATGATCGAAGGAAAAGTAGCAGACGAGAGCGCATATATTGGAAGAACTTATGGAGATGCACCAAAGGTTGACGGTTATATTTTTGTGCAGACAGGAGAACTCCTGATGACAGGAGATTTCGCAAAGGTACGTGTGACCGGTGCTCTGGAATATGATTTGATAGGAGAGTTGGCAGATGAATACACCGAATAAACTTACAGTAGCCAGAATGATCCTGGTTCCATTTCTTGTACTGTTTATGCTTACAGACTGGGGCGGCGAGGCGAACCGCTATATATCCCTTGCTATTTTCGTTGTGGCCAGCGTTACAGACTGGTTTGATGGAAAGCTTGCCAGAAAATATAATCTGGTAACAAACTTTGGTAAATTTATGGATCCGCTTGCAGATAAACTGCTTGTCTGCTCTGCGATGATTTGCTTTATTGAACTGGACAAACTCCCGGCGTGGATCGTTATCATTATTATAGGAAGAGAATTTATCATCAGCGGATTCCGTCTGATCGCAGCTGAGAACGGCATCGTCATCGCAGCAAATTACTGGGGTAAATTCAAGACAGTATCTCAGATGATCATGATCATCTTACTGCTGATCGATCTGGGAGGCGCATTTGATATTCTGGAACAGATTTTCATCTGGCTTTCAGTAGCACTCACCATTATTTCCCTGATCACATATATCTGGCAGAATAAGAATGTACTGTCTATGCAGGACTGATTTTGATTGGCCTGCCCTGACGGAAAGGAAGCATAATTATGGTTACAGAACTAATTGCTGTAGGTACAGAAATATTACTTGGAAATATCGTAAACACAAACAGCGCATATCTGTCAGAGAAATGTGCAGAACTTGGTCTGGCAGTTTATTACCAGTCTGTAGTTGGTGACAACCCGGACAGAATGAAAAGAGTGATTAAAACCGCTCTGGATCGCTCTGATGTGATTATCCTTACCGGAGGCCTTGGACCGACAGAAGATGACCTGACAAAAGAAATCACAGCTGAGGTAATGGGATTTCCGCTTGTGGAGGATCTTCATACCAAAGAACTCATGGAAGCATATCTGAAAGAATATGAGAAAAATCATCCACAGCGCCGCATTACAAAGAACAACTATAAACAGACCATGGTTCCGAAAGGTTCTATCGTTCTTGATAATCACAACGGAACAGCTCCTGGACTGATCATGGAGAAAAAAGGAAAAATTGCGATCCTGCTTCCTGGACCTCCGAATGAGATGGTTCCAATGTTTGAAGAATCCGTATATCCATATCTGCGAAAGAAACAGCCGGAGATTATTTATTCCCGTATGGTGAAAATCTGTGGCATCGGTGAAAGTCAGGTGGCAGAGGAAATCCAGGATCTGATCGAGAAGCAGACAAATCCTACGATTGCGCCTTATGCAAAGACGGGAGAGGTACATCTTCGAATTACTGCAAAAGCAGAAGATGAGAAAAAATGCAAAGAAATGATCAAGCCGATCGTCCATGAACTTAAGAAACGTTTTGGAAAGGATGTCTTTGCAACAAAAGAAGAGAAGACACTGGAAGAGGCAGTCGTAGACCTTCTCAAAGAGAAAAATATGACCTTATCTCTTGCAGAATCCTGCACAGGCGGAGCCGTGGCAGCCCGTATCGTAAATGTACCAGGAGCTTCTGAAGCGTTGATGTGTGGCTTTGTGACCTACACAAATCGCGCAAAGAGAAAGTGTCTTGGGGTAAAAAAGAGCACATTAAAGAATGAAGGCGCTGTTTCTGCAAAATGTGCAAAAGAGATGGCAAAAGGCGGTGCAAAAGCAGCTGAAACTGACGTCTGCCTTTCTGTTACAGGTCTTGCCGGTCCTGGCGGCGGAACAGAAGAGACACCGGTAGGAACCGTATTTATGGGATGCTGCTGTGCCGGAAAAACTACTACAAGAGAATTCCATTTTACAGGCAACAGAAGCCGCATCAGAGGTCAGGCCGTTGCTCAGGCGTTGACATTCATTCGCGACAGTCTGCTGGAGTGCGGTGAATAAAAACCAGGTAGAACTGTTATCTTGATTAAGATAAGATGGACTGTCTGGATGTTGTAAATTAAGAGTGTGAAAAGAGTACATTGAGGAAATAAAAAACACATGAATATTTCCTTAAATGTACTCTTTTTATAGTTGTACAGATAATCAATGCATCATTTTCATAAGATTGATCACCTTATCAAGCTTTTGTATTTCCTGCGGGAGATTTTCCCATCTTAAGAACGTCTATGATTGCGGAAATTTCATCAGCATTAAAATTTAACCCGCCCTTTTTTCCCTGTGCCGCCGCGTTCATCAGGAAAGGCATCATGTCATTTACTCCTTTGGTACTTCCCTGTGCCGCGAGATTTTGCAGCATATCCAGTTTGGAACGGTCCATACCTGCAAGTCTTGGGTTATTGCGCCAGTCGTCACTCATCTGACTCCTCCTTTTGATTATTATCCGGCTGATTCATAAGCTGAAGCATCTGAATCATTGCCATCATATTCACAATCTGATTTAATTTATCCCTGCTAGGACCATAGCAGAAATTTCGGATCTCATTAATGGTATCCACAGGGCTCTGTGCCGGCATACTCATAGCACACAGATCACTGCCGGAACCTGTCTTGCCAAAAACAGAAACGGTATTGAGAAATTCAGCAGCTTTTTCATAGATAGAGAAAATCTGCTGGCCTTTTGGCGGGAGATAAGGAATGGCAGCTTTTATCATCTGTCCGCGGTCTGAACTGACCATCTGATCCAGCAGAGTCTGGGAAATATGCTCCTCATTCATAATATCTGCTTCCATTATATGATTTTATTAACAGAATATGTCGGGGAAAAGGATTCTGACATATAATAAACTATAGAAATCGGAAAATGGAGCAAAAAAATGAAATCAGAATCTGACGAAAAAAAAGAAAAGCTTGTTATAGAAGGAAATGCCTTTTATGAGATAGATCTGGAATGTGTAAGAAAAAAGGAAAGACAGAAAAACAGACAGAGTAGCAGAAACAAAATATATTCAGATATAAAAAACAGACCGCGACAGAAATAGCTGCAATTTGAAAATTGATTCCACCAGAAGAGAGGTACTTTCTAATACAGAAGAAAAAGGCAGAGGGAAATTTCCCTCTGCCGGCAGATAATGATTATCAGCAGCCGCAGCCACATCCATTGCCACACAGCAGAAGCAATACGATAATGATCCAGCAGCTGTCTCCGTTACCACATCCGTTGTTGCAGCCCCAGCCATTATTTCCGCACAGGCATAAAAGAATGATGATCCAAAGAATATTGCAGCAGGAATTATTTCCGCAGGAAAGTCCCCAGCCGTTATTACATCCATTGTCACATCCGCAGCCATTGTTATTGTTACAGCCACATCCGCCTCTGTCTTCTCCGCAACCGCAATTTGTAGCAGCTAAATCACTCATGTTAAATCCTCCAGATTTTCTTTACACTCTTATCATATGTGAGGGGTGGAAATGTGTTACTGGGAAGTAAATATTTGGTAAAGTTTCACAAGTTGACAATAATATGAGAATCATATATAATATATCACGTAACAAATCTGTAATGATTGAGAAAGAAATGCAACAATAACCCAATTAAAACGTAAAACAATACGTAAAAAAAGAAAGAGGAAACGGGGAATAAGAATGAAGAAACAAGGGAAACTATTGTTAAAGTATCTGCTCCTTTTGGTAATAACCGTTCTTGTACTGGGCTGTTTTAGTGTATCCGCGGCAACAAAGACAGGATTTGTGACTCAGAATGGTAAGACTTATTACATAAACAAAGACGGTTCCAAACAAAAAGGATGGCTGGAACTGAATGGCAAGAAATATTACTTTAATAAGACGACCGGCGTTCAGCTTAAAGGCTGGGCAAAAGATTCCAGTGGGAAAACAGTCAGATACTTCACCAGTGGTGCGGGATATATGGTAACAGGATTTATCACAGATGCCAAAGGAAACACCCGCCACTTTGATGAGAAAACAGGACTTATGACAAGAGGCTGGCTGACAGATTCTCAAAATTATAAGTATTATTTTTACAGTGGTTCCGGTGTCATGGCCAAGGGCTGGGTAGAGAATAAACAGGAGCAAAAACGTTATTTCAGCCAGTCAAATGGGCGTATGTGCACCGGATGGATAAAGAGCACAGCCGGAAATTACAGATATTTTAAACCTTCCAATGGAATCATGTATGTGGGCCTGGAGAAAGTAGATGACGATTATTATTATTTTTCCAAGTCAACAGGTGTTCGCTACCAGAAAGGTTTCGGAACGGTTGGAAGTAAGAAATATTATTTTGATCCATCAGACGGTAAAGCGAAGACTGGCTGGCTGACACTGGATGGAAAGAAATACTATTTTAACGACGCTGGTGTTATGCTGGCAGATACGATTGCTGCTATTGATGGAACTACATACCGGTTTGATTCAAATGGTGTGGCGACAAAGACATCGTCCGATAACTATACGATAGACGGCAATTACGTTAAAGTATACGACGCCAAGAATGGCAAATACTATTATATGGAAAAGCAGTTCATACAGCATCCGGGAATTGCAGATGGAACAGTATCAGATCTTGACCTGCTGGCAGCGGTATGCGACGCCGAGGCAGGTGATCAGGGTGTGATTGGAATGGAAGACAGTTGCCCTTTGCGTATTAAACTGTACGATTGACGAGTATAAGGAATTCCCTTCACAGATTCGTTACGTAGTATATCAGGGAAAACCAACTCAGTATGCGGTCGTTACAGACGGTGCACTGCTTAAGAGACTGAACGGTCAGTTTGAGGACAGAACAAATGCTTATGCAGCCGCAAAAGCAGCAATGGAAATGTTTAACGATTACGTAAATCGTGGCACGAAGAGATCACTCCCAGGATTTACAACAAAGGATTTCAATTACAAATTCTTTATGACTCCGGCAGCATTTAAGGCACAGAACCTCAATTTCAGCAAACTGGAGTATGAGCAGTATAAAGGACATGTGTTCTTTGTAGACTGGATTTCCGGCTGATATCTGGCGAATTAACGCTTTAAGTTGATAAAATAACGGCGGAATATACAGGAAATTCCTTGACAAATAAAATCTGTGTTTGTATACTTTCAAGTATCAAGTCAGAGGCAAAAGACCTTTTGGCTCTGACATCAATTATATAAGGATTTGAAAGAGAATTTATAATAACTCATAATAGTTCTTTTGGAAATCCATATGATATGAAAAAGCACAGATGGGAAAGAGTAACGTAAGGGAAGCATACAGAGAGCAGCCGGCAGGTGAGAGGCGCATGGGGAACTTATGTGAATACCTCCCGGAGCTCTGCACTGAACACCGACACTACGCAGATAAGAAATGTTAATGTTCCTGGATTCATAACATTAACCTGTTTGCGAAACAATATACTGGAAGGTAAGTAGGCTGTAGCGGAGTGGCATCCGTTAACATGCTTAAGTAACAGGGCACTGCTGATTATGTTAAATAACAGAGGCTGCAATTGGTTACTTATGGAGGCAGAGAATGCGAGTTTTCTGCGAATTTAGGTGGTAACGCGGGACCCGGTTCTCGTCCTAAACGGACAGGACCGGGTTTTATTATTGTAATTACGAGGAGGAAACAAACAATGACAGTTTGGGACGAGCTGAAAGCCCGTGGTCTGATTGCCCAGGTAACAGACGAAGAAGAAATCAAAGAAATGGTAAATAACGGAAAAGCTACATTTTACATTGGCTTTGACCCGACCGCAGACAGCCTTCATGTCGGACATTTCATGGCACTCTGTCTGATGAAACGTCTGCAGATGGCTGGAAACAGACCAATCGCATTATTAGGCGGTGGCACAGGTATGATCGGAGACCCATCCGGAAGATCTGACATGCGTAAAATGATGACAGTAGAAACTATCCAGCACAATATCGACTGCTTTAAGAAACAGATGGAGCGTTTCATCGATTTCTCAGATGGTAAAGCATTAATGGTAAACAACGCTGACTGGCTGATGAATTTAAACTATGTAGAGGTACTTCGTGATGTTGGACCACATTTCTCTGTAAACCGTATGCTTTCTCATGAATGCTACAAACAGCGTATGGAACGTGGACTGACATTCCTTGAGTTTAACTACATGATCATGCAGAGCTACGATTTCTACATGCTGTACCAGAAATATGGCTGTACCATGCAGTTTGGTGGAGATGACCAGTGGGCAAATATGCTTGGCGGTACAGAGCTGATTCGTCGTAAACTTGGCAAAGATGCATACGCAATGACAATCACACTTCTTCTGAACTCTGAAGGTAAGAAGATGGGTAAAACTCAGTCAGGTGCTGTATGGCTTGATCCGAACAAAACTTCTCCGTTCGATTTCTACCAGTACTGGAGAAACGTGGATGATGCAGACGTTATCAAATGTATGCGTCTCCTCACATTCCTTCCATTAGAGCAGATCGATGAGATGGCAAAATGGGAAGGAAGCCAGTTAAACAAAGCAAAAGAAATCCTTGCATATGAACTGACAAATCTGGTTCATGGCGAAGAAGAAGCAAAGAAAGCACAGGAAGGTGCAAGAGCACTTTTCGCGGGCGGCGCTGACACTGCTCATATGCCGACTACAGAGCTTACAGATGAGGACTTCTCAGAAGAAGAAACGATCGATCTAATCTCCATGCTTGTAAAAACAGGACTGGTTCCGACACGTTCCGAAGGACGTCGCGCGATCGAGCAGGGTGGTGTTTCCATCGACGGTGAGAAGATTACAGATGTGAAATATGTAGTTGCCAAAGATGCACTTGCCGGAGATGGTATAGTGCTTAAGAAAGGCAAAAAGAAATTCAATAAGATTGTTGCAAAATAATACAGTTAATAAAATGCGTAGAATGATCTGGCAGCATTATATAGATAAGAATGAACGCCGGGCGGGATATGCATAGAGTATTATGATATATAAATCTCAGGATATGCAGAATGTCTGCATATCCGATTTCAGGAGGAAAAGGTTATGAAGAAATACGGAGTAAACGAACTTCGTCAGATGTTCCTCGACTTTATGGAGAGTAAAGGACATCTGGTAATGAAAAGCTTTTCCCTGGTACCACAGGGAGATAAGAGTCTTCTGCTGATCAATGCAGGTATGGCTCCGCTGAAACCATATTTTACAGGTGCAGAGATTCCGCCGAGAACAAGAGTAAGTACCTGCCAGAAATGTATCCGTACAGGTGATATCGAGAACGTAGGTAAAACTGCACGTCACGGTACATTTTTCGAAATGCTTGGTAACTTCTCTTTTGGTGATTATTTCAAAACAGAAGCAATTCACTGGTCATGGGAATTCCTGACAGAAGTAGTCGGACTGGACGCAAACCGTCTTTATCCGTCTGTTTATCAGGAGGATGATGAAGCATTCGATATCTGGAACAAAGAAATCGGAATCCCGGCTGACAGAATCTTCCGTTTCGGAAAAGAAGACAACTTCTGGGAGCACGGCGCAGGTCCATGCGGTCCATGTTCTGAAATCTACTATGATCGTGGAGAAAAATATGGCTGCGGTAAACCAGGCTGTACAGTAGGCTGCGACTGCGACCGTTATATGGAAGTATGGAACAATGTATTTACCCAGTTTGAGAACGATGGTAACGGAAACTATACAACTTTGAAACAGAAGAATATCGATACAGGTATGGGACTGGAACGTCTGGCAGTTGTTGTTCAGGATGTAGATTCTATCTTTGATGTAGATACCATCTGCTCCCTGCGTAATCTTGTATGCAAGATTTCCGGCAAAGAATATGAAAAGAACTACAATGATGACGTATCCATCCGTCTGATCACAGACCATATCCGTTCCGCAACATTTATGATCTCCGATGGTATCATGCCTACAAACGAAGGCCGCGGATATGTACTTCGCCGTCTGATCCGTCGTGCAGCACGTCACGGACGTCTTCTTGGTATCGAAGGACCATTCCTTGCCAAATTAAGTGAAGAAGTAATCAACGGTTCAAAGGCAGGATATCCGGAACTGGAAGAGAAGAAAGAATTTATCTTCAAAGTTCTTACAAACGAAGAGAACCAGTTCAATAAGACCATCGACCAGGGTCTTCGTATCCTTGGCGAGATGGAAGATGCAATGACAGCAGCAGGAGAGAAAACTCTTTCCGGCGAAAATGCATTCAAATTATATGATACTTACGGATTCCCGATGGACCTTACAAAAGAGATCCTCGAGGAAAAAGGATATGACATTGACGAAGATGGCTTCCAGAAATGCATGGAAGAGCAGAGAAACAAAGCTCGTTCCGCACGTGAAGTAACTAACTATATGGGTGCTGACGCAACTGTATATGATGATATCGATGTTAACGTTACAACAGAATTTGTAGGATATGACTATCTTACATTTGATTCCAAAGTAACTGTTCTTACAACAGAGACTGAGATCGTAAACTCTCTGATGGAAGGCCAGAAGGGAACAATCTTCGTAGAGCAGACTCCATTCTATGCAACAATGGGTGGTCAGGTCGGAGATACCGGTGTGATCGAGACTGCAAACGGTAAATTCGTAGTAGAGGATACCATCAAACTCCGTGGCGGCAAATTCGGTCATGTAGGACATATGGAATCTGGTATGATCTCCACAGGAGAAACTGTTTCTCTGAAAGTAAACGAAGCTGCAAGAAGAGACACTGAGAAGAACCACAGTGCAACACATCTTCTTCAGAAAGCATTAAAGACTGTACTTGGAAGCCATGTAGAACAGAAAGGTTCTCTGGTAACACCAGACAGACTCCGTTTCGACTTTGCTCACTTCCAGGCTATGACAGCAGAAGAAATCGCACAGACTGAGGCGCTGGTAAACAAAGAAATCCAGGCTGGTCTTGCAGTTCATACAGATGTTATGGATATCGAAGAAGCAAAGAAATCCGGAGCAATGGCTCTGTTTGGTGAGAAATACGACCAGAAAGTACGTGTCGTATCCATGGGCGATTTCTCCAAAGAACTCTGCGGTGGTACTCACGTAGCAAACACAAGCTCCATCATGCTCTTCAAGATCGTTTCTGAATCCGGTATCGCAGCAGGCGTTCGCCGTATCGAAGCTCTTACAGGAAACGGAGTTCTGGAATATTATAAGAAACAGGAAGAACTGCTTTATGCAGCTGCAAAAGCTCTGAAAGCAAATCCTTCTGAGATCGTAGAGAAGATTGGACATCTTCAGGGAGAAGTAAAAGCACTTTCCAGTGAAAACGAATCCTTAAAGAGCAAACTGGCTCAGGGTGCTCTGGGAGATGTTATGGATAAAGTAGTAGAAGTCAAAGGCGTAAAACTTCTGGCTGCAAAAGTAGACGGAGTTGACATGAATGGACTTCGTGACCTCGGAGACCAGCTGAAAGACAAACTCGGTGAAGGTGTTGTCCTTCTGGCAGCAGTAAACGGAGAGAAAGTAAACCTTCTTGCTATGGCAACAGACGCTGCACAGAAAGCAGGCGCTCACGCAGGTAACCTGATCAAAGCGGTAGCTGCTATCGTAGGTGGCGGCGGCGGCGGTCGTCCAAACATGGCACAGGCCGGCGGAAAGAACCCGGCCAAGGCACAGGAAGCTGTAGATGCAGCAGCAGGAATCCTGGAAGGACAGCTGAAATAAAATTTCTGCAAAAATTTCTGCAAAAATTAACCAAAAAGATGTTGACGAACCCACTGACAATGATATATAATATCACTTGTGCAAGAAAAATACCCAGACAGTTGTATTTTAGCACAATCTACAACTGGAGGGAGGTTAGGTGTGAGTCTATGTCAAACGTAATCGTAAAAGAGAACGAGACTTTAGATAGCGCTCTTCGCAGATTCAAAAGAAGCTGCGCAAAAGCAGGAATTCAGCAGGAAATCCGCAAAAGAGAGCATTACGAGAAACCAAGCGTTCGTCGTAAAAAGAAATCTGAAGCCGCAAGAAAACGTAAATATAATTAATTGTGCGCAAAAATCCCTGGCAGTTTGTCAGGGATTTTTATCATAATAAAGAAAAATAATAGGGAAAGATAAAATAATTTCTATTTATTCTAGAAAGTGTAAAAAAAGGAAATTATTAACGATATCAGGGGAAGGAAGTAATCTTGAAGGCAGAGAACAACAAAAAACTGAAAGAAAAGAAAAACTGGATCCTGTTACTGTTAAAGAAACTGGCAAAGATTCTTTTTAACAGAATTTTTTATGTGGCAGTGGCAATGCTTGTACAGCTTGGCTGGATCTTTCTGATGGTATTGCGGCTGGCAGCTTTTTCCAGATATGTGGACATCGTAATTAAACTGGTCGGTGTCGTGCTTGTACTCTGGATTTTAAATAAAGAAATTAATCCGTCATATAAGCTGGCGTGGACGATGCTCATCCTCATCCTGCCGATTCTTGGAGTGGTACTGTATTTTGTGTTTGGACGTTCCAGAATTGCGACGATCATGCAGCAGCATTTTGAACAGCGGATTGAAGAGAGCAGGGAATATCTGCGTGACCGGCCGGAGACAAGGCAGAAGCTGGAAGAACTGGATCCGTCAGCAGCGATCCAGTCCCGATATATTTCGGATGTTTCCAGATTTCCGGTTCATGAGAATACGACCGCGGAATATTTCCAGGTAGGAGATGATATGTTTCCTGTGCTTGTACAGGAACTGAAACAGGCAAAGAAATATATTTTTATTGAATATTTTATCATCAATGATGGTGTGATGTGGCGGACGATCCGCCATATCCTTGAGGAAAAGGCAGCAGAGGGTGTGGATGTGCGCCTGATTTACGATGGATTTGGCTGTCTTACGACATTGCCGCATAAATACTATGAAGAACTTCGTGCAAAGGGAATTAAGTGTCAGGTATTTAATCCGTTCCGGCCATTATTGAACATTATTCAGAACAACCGCGATCACAGAAAGCTTTGTATTATAGACGGCTGGGTAGGTTTTACCGGCGGAATCAATCTGGCAGATGAATATATCAACCAGAAAGAACGCTTTGGACACTGGAAAGATACGGCAGTTATGCTAAAAGGTGAAGCAGTCTGGAATATGACCGCCATGTTTCTTCATATGTGGGCAGTAGTCGGACGATCAGATGAGAGCATCGACTACGAAGCATATTTTCCACATAAATATCACGAAGAAGAATTTGAAAGTGACGGATTTGTCCAGCCATTCTGTGATACACCTCTTGATGAAGAAATCGTTGGTGAAAACGTATATCTGAATATCATAAACAAAGCCAAACGATACGTATATATCTGTACCCCATATCTGATCATCGATAATGAAATGATGACGGCACTTTGCCTGGCAGCAAAGAGCGGAGTTGATGTGCGGATTATGACACCGGGAATTCCGGATAAGAAGCTGGTATTTCTTCTGACACAGTCTTATTACAGACAGTTGTTGGAAGCAGGAGTAAAAATCTATGAATATCAGCCGGGATTTCTCCACGCGAAATCGTTTGTATGTGATGATGAGATTGGCGTGGTGGGAACGATCAATCTGGATTATCGAAGTTTGTATCTTCATTTTGAAGATGGCGTATGGATTTATAAGAATAAAGTTGTGCAGGACATTAAAGATGACTTTACGCAGACAATGGAGTACTGCAATCCTGTAGAACTGGAATTTTGTCTGAACAGAAATATCGGGGTGCGCATGATGCAGAATATTTTCCGCGCGTTTGCACCAATGTTGTAAAAAGTTTAAGAGCTGTTGCTTTGGCGAATAAAATTTGCAAGGCAACAGCTCTTTTGGCATATTTTTATAAAACGGTCTTTATAATAAAATAGAATAAATATGCCGGAGAGAAATTATGGCAAAAAAGTGGATTTCTGTGATATGTGTATGGATTATTTCTTTTACGATACTTCTGACGCCATTGACTGCCAGAGGGCAGAATGAATCGGCAAATGAATCCACACAGGAGAACAGCGGACAGCAGACGGAATCGGCCGATTTGATCCAGGCGCCATCCGGAGTATTGATGGAGGCACAGACCGGAACTGTTATTTATCAGAAGGATTCGGATACAAGGAGAAGCCCTGCCAGTATTACAAAGATCATGACACTGATTCTGATCTTTGACGCGCTGGAAAAGGGAAATCTGAAATTGGATGATATTGTCACTACCAGTGCCTATGCGAAATCCATGGGTGGTTCTCAGGTATTTCTTGAAGAAGGCGAAACCCAGACAGTAGAAACGCTGATTAAATGTATCGTAATCGCTTCCGGAAATGATGCCAGTGTAGCGATGGCAGAACATATTTGCGGGAGTGAGCAGGAATTTGTCCGTCACATGAATGAAAGAGCAACAGAACTTGGAATGAAAAATACACATTTTGAAGATTGCTGTGGTCTGACGGATTCTTCAAATCATTATACAACAGCCAGAGATATTGCGATTATGAGCAGAGAGCTGATTACGAAGTATCCAAAGATTCTGGAGTATTCTTCCATATGGATGGAGAATATCACACATGTGACGAAACAGGGAACAAAAGAATTTGGACTGACAAATACGAATAAGCTGCTTCGCAGTTATGACGGGTGTGTGGGCTTAAAGACAGGAAGCACCAGTCTGGCGAAATATTGTCTCAGCGCAGTGGCAAAAAGAAATAAGATTATTCTGATCGCGGTGGTGATGGCAGCACCGGATTATAAGGTGCGTTTTAAGGACGCGGCATCCATGCTGAATTATGGCTTCTCCAGATGTAGTCTTTACATAGATGAAAAAATGCAGCCTTTACCGGAAGTTCCGGTGAAAAAAGGAAAAGAGAAGAGTGTTCCGTTAGTTTATGAAAAGCAGTTTCAATATCTGAACACAGACGGGGAAACTATTGGAAAAGTAGAAAAGAAACTGAGAATTCACAGAGAGGTAAAGGCACCGTTAAAGAACGGAAGCCAGGCAGGAGAGATGATCTATTCTGCTGATGGAAAAGAGCTGGGCCGGGTACGGATTCTTTATGCCAGGACAATAGGTCAGGCAACCTATTTGGATTGTGTGAAAGAACTTCTGAAGAAATTGTAATTTTTTATGGGCAATAGAATGCTTTTTTACATTGACACCTTACTTTATCTGCCAATATATGATAAACTGTCTTAGAGAGCATTTAAAAAAATCATTCCTGCAGAAAGTCTTTTTCAAATACACTCTGGAATATGAATATACATGAATTTTGAGGGAAAAAGTATGAATCAAAAAAGAAAATCACAGTTGAGGAAAAGCAGATACAAGAAAAAATCTGCAAGACCTGAATATCTTCAGTCAACAGTGCAGCGAGAAACACAGAAAAGAAAACAAAGACGCGGAAGAAAGCGTTTCCGTCTGAAACCACAGATTACAATCGGTGGAATTATAATTCTTGTATTATTGATTGTGCTTGCAGGGAGCAGACTCTTTTTATCTGGTACAAAAGCAGGCAGCGACAAAGCACAGGCAGTATCGTCCTCAAATGCAAAAAAAGCAAAAGGAACTAAAAAAACAAAAGGTTCGAAGAAGGAAAAAGACCTTGTTGAAATGGAAGAGAGCAAGGAAATCTTCTTTGAGCCGCACTGCGTAGATTCAACGAAGCCGGAAAATCTCATCAGCTATACAAACATTGAAGTGGATGGAAATCTGCTTGAAAATGTTGCAGACTATAAGCCGGATGAAGATATTACATTTAATGTAGGACAGGAATATACAAATGTAGATGGAGTTGTTACATTCCGAGGAAACAGTTTCCGTGATAATCCGACATATGGATATGCAAATATGACGAATTATAAATTAAACAAACTGTGGTCAGCAGATACCGGTTCTCTTTCTTCCGGCAGTGCAGTCTGGACCGGAAGCGGATGGACCGGACAGCCGCTTATGGCAAAATGGCCAAAAGAAGTGAAAGCTCATATGAACATGACAGAAAAAGCCAAGGCAGACGATGATCTGGTCGAGGTGATCTATGCATGCATGGATGGATATGTATATTTCCTGAATCTGAGAACAGGAGAGAAAACCCGCGATCCATTATATCTTGGATATACTTTCAAAGGCGCAGGTGCCCTGGACCCGAGAGGCTATCCGATTATGTATGTCGGTGCCGGATACAACAGTAACGAAGGAACTGCAAGAGTATTTGTTGTAAACCTGCTGGATTGCAGTGTTATGTATACATTTGGAGATAATGATGAATTCTCGCTCCGCGGCAGTCTGAGCTTCTTTGACGGATCGGCGCTTGTAGATGCCGAGACAGATACCCTGATTTATCCTGGAGAAAACGGAATCGTATATCTGATCAAACTGAATACTAATTATGATCAGAACAATGGCACATTATCTATTAACCCTGGTAAGACTGTAAAATGGCGCTATTATGGTACCAGAAGCAGCACAGAATCATTCTGGATCGGAATGGAAGATAGTGCTGCGATTTATAAAGGTTATGCATTTATGGCAGATAACGGGGGAAATCTGATGTGCCTGAACTTAAATACCCTGCAGCTTGTATGGGGACAGGATACACTTGATGATTCAAACTCGACACCGGTTCTGGAAATTGAAAACGGACATCTGTATCTGTATGTGAGCACATCTTTCCGGCTTGGCTGGAGAAGCTATGATTCAGCGACGATTCCAATCTGGAAGATTGATGCAGAGACAGGAGAAATCGTATGGCATACAGACTATCAATGCTATACAGATGATGGCGTATCCGGTGGCGTTCAGTCCACGATTGCCTGTGGAAAGAACGAACTTTCCGATTACATATATGTGACAGTATCCAAGACTTCTGACAATGCATCCGGAGTCCTTGCCTGCCTGAAAAAATCCGATGGTTCCAAAGTATGGGAGGATTCCTCTTCCTATGCATGGTCCTCTCCGGTCTGCGTCTATAACGAGGATGGGAGCGGAAAAGTTCTTTATTGCAACAGTAGCGGTGATGTCCGTCTCCTGGATGGCAAGACCGGTAAACTGGAGGATACCGTGTCGATCAGTGATGGCGTCATCGAGGCTTCGCCGGCTGTGTATGATAATTATATGGTCGTTGGAACCAGAGACTGCAAGATCTGGGGAATCCAGTTACAGTAAAATAGCAGTGAGTAATTTAAGAGCAGTATTGCATTACGCGGTACTGCTCTTAAAAGCGTTGTTACTGGGAACGGAGTGAACAGTAACACAGTGCTTTTAAAACTTTGACAAAAGACATAGACAGGATGTATAATAAAATCCAAATGGGTATTGCGGGTGGCAAAAAACAAAAAGGAAGGTATATACAATGAAAGAAATCCGTACAGAAGATGCAGTGGGACATATTTTGTGCCACGACATCACACAGATTATCAAAGATGTAAAAAAAGGGGTGCTTTTTAAGAAAGGACACATTGTCAGGGAAGAGGATATTCCTCTTTTACTTTCTGTGGGAAAAGAACACTTATATGTCTGGGAGAAGAAGGAAGGAATCCTTCACGAGAACGAAGGTGCAGAGATTCTTTATCAGATCTGTGCCGGAGATTCAGATACCATGCATGGATCTGATATCAAAGAAGGAAAGATTGAGCTGATCGCAGACATCGACGGTGTACTTAAGATCCGCAGAGATGCATTGGTTGCGGTTAATTCACTTGGAGAGATGATGATCGCGTCCCGCCATGGAGATTTTCCGGTAAAAAAAGGCGATAAGCTTGCAGGAACCAGAATTATTCCGTTAGTGATCGAGAAAGAGAAAATGGACCGCGCGAAAGAAGTGGCAGGCAACCAGCCGATTTTCTCTATTCTCCCATATAAGAAGAAAAAAGTGGGAATCGTGACAACAGGAAGCGAAGTACAGAAAGGTCTGATCACAGATACCTTTACCCCTGTTCTGAAAGATAAATTTGCCAGATTTCCGTCAGAGATTCTCGGACAGACAATGCCAGGGGATGATATGGAACAGATTACAGCTGATATCCTGAAATTTATTGAGGATGGAGCAGATATTGTAGTCTGCAGCGGCGGCATGAGTGTTGACCCGGATGACAGAACACCTGGCGCGATCAAAGCGACAGGAACCCGTATCGTATCTTATGGTGCACCGGTACTTCCGGGGGCAATGATGCTGGTTTCCTATTATGAGAAAGATGGAAAACAGATTCCGATTCTGGGACTTCCGGGATGCGTGATGTATGCGAAGAATACGATTTTTGATCTGTTACTGCCAAGACTGATGGCAGATGATGAAATCACCGCATCAGAGATCAATCAGCTGGGAGAGGGCGGACTCTGCCTGAATTGTGATGTCTGTACCTTCCCGAATTGTGGATTTGGAAAATAAGGAAAAATAAGGAAAGACCAGATGAAAAGATTCAGAACCGTACACTATACGATTCATTCAGAGAAAATCAAAGACGCCAGAGGAGTCCGATTCGCAGTTATTGCAGATCTCCACGGTGTGGAATTTGGTCCTGATAATCACCGGCTTCTCGAAACAATCAACAAATACAGACCGGATGGAATTCTTATCGCAGGGGACATAATCGTAAGAAATGATTCGGAGTCTATGAAAAAGGCAGAATCACTTTTGAAGAGATTTTCGGCGCAGTATCCGGTTTATTATGCACTGGGAAACCACGAGTATAAACTGTATCGGAGCAACCCGGAAGAAAATGAGTTTGCAGGGGAATATCAGGAGTATGAAAACGAGCTGAGAGAAGCTGGTGTTGAAATTCTGCATAATGATTTCAGCAAATTAAAGGTTGGAAAAACCGGCATTACCGTTTATGGCCTGGAGATTCCGCTGATCTATTACAAGAAACCATTCTCTCCCAGACTTCACACAGAGGAAGTCAGAGAACTGATTGGAGAACCCTCTGAAGATTCACTGAATATTCTGCTTGCGCATAGTCCAAAATACGGCGATACTTATTTTGACTGGGGAGCAGATCTTATTTTAAGTGGACATTATCATGGAGGAATTGTGAGGCTGAACAGACACAAAGGACTGCTTTCTCCACAGCTTCAGCCATTTCCTGCATTTTGCTGCGGGGATTTTCACAGAGACAGTCAGCACATGCTGGTAAGTGCCGGAGCCGGGGAACACACGATTCCTGTAAGAATTCATAATCCCAGAGAAGTTCTGATTGTAGATTTGAAACCGTATTTGAGATGAGAGGTGTTTTCGTATGGGAATTCCGGTAAAACTGGAAGTTTTTGAGGGTCCGCTCGACCTGCTGTTACATCTGATTGAAAAGAATAAAATAGATATTTATGATATTCCTATTGTGGAGATCACAGACCAGTATATGGAATATATCCATGCAATGGAACGCGAAGACTTAGGAGTTATGAGTGAGTTCATGGTCATGGCCGCTACACTTCTGGATATCAAGTGTAAAATGCTTCTCCCGAAAGAGGTAAATGAAGAGGGCGAAGAGGAAGATCCACGCGCAGAACTGGTTGAGAAACTTCTGGAATATAAGATGTATAAATTCATGTCTTATGAATTGAAAGACAAAATGGATGATGCAGCCAATGTATTTTTTAAAGAGCCAACTCTGCCAGATGAGGTCATGCAGTACAAAGAACCGGTAGATCCAAAAGAATTGCTGGCAGGACTGACACTGGAGAAATTAAATGCTATCTACAAATCGATCATCCGCAGACAGGAGGACAAGGTTGACCCGATTCGAAGCAAGTTTGGAACTATCGAAAAAGAAGAAGTCAGCCTGTCAGATAAGATGATCGAGATCAAAGAATTTGCGCGTACCCACAGGAAGTTCAGTTTCCGTAATCTTCTGGAAAGCCAGAGTTCTAAAGTACAGGTGATAGTCACTTTTCTGTCGATACTGGAGCTGATGAAAATGGGACATATTCATGTCGAGCAGGATGGACTGTTTGATGATATCTCTGTAGAAGTACAGACGGATCCGGATACCTGGAAGAATCTTACCGAATTTGCAGAAGAAGAGTAACAGGAAAGGGTAAGAAAATGGAATAGAAATACAGGCAGTGTCTGCACGGATACGCAGTATGCAAAAGATAAATGCGTAACAAAAGGATAAGGAATGAGGAAGACTGAGTGAAGATTAAGGAGACAGAAGCAGCTATCGAAGCGATACTTTTTGCCATGGGCGGTTCCGTGGAACTGCCCCGGATAGCCAAAGCCATCGGGGTGGATGAGAAGACAACCGGAAGGATCATCCGCAATATGATGGACCGCTATCAGGAAGAGAACAGAGGAATCCAGATCATAGAACTGGAAAATTCCTTCCAGATGTGTACCAAAAAAGAATATTATGAATATCTGATCAATATTGCGCTGCATCCTCAGAAGCCGGCACTCTCAGATGTTATGCTGGAAACCTTGTCCATTATCGCATACAAGCAGCCGGTGACAAAAGTAGAGATCGAGAAGATCCGCGGGGTAAAATGTGACCACGCGATCAATAAGCTGGTAGAATACAATCTGGTCAGAGAGCTTGGAAGACTGGATGCCCCCGGGCGCCCCATATTATTTGGAACTACCGAAGAATTTCTGCGGTGTTTCGGCGTTCAGGATCTGGAATCACTGCCTGTACCCGATCCGGTACAGATTGAGGACTTTAAGGCTGAGGCGGAAGAAGAAATCCAGTTGAAACTGGATGTTTAACCGACAGGAATGAATTTTAGAATACGCTTTGGCATGGTTACCTGTATCAAAGGACATTTAAGATTATAGCATTTCAGGAAAATACGGGAAGGAGAATATGGTTATGCCAACCACATATGCACACGATTTATTTGGAAAAGAAGTATACAAAAAACTGCCGTCAGATATGAAGGCGCTGATTCGCAGACATGGAGATCTGTACAGGATCGGTCTGCACGGACCGGACATTCTGTTCTACTATATGGTTTCAAAGAATCCAGTCACTCAGTTTGGAATCGATATGCATCATGAGAAGGCAAGAGCCTTTTTCGAAGAAGGAATGCGCCAGGTACGCAGAAACAATGATGAAGCGCTCCTTGCGTATCTTCTGGGATTTGGCTGCCATTATATGTTTGACTCAGCATGCCACCCATATGTGAACCAGATGGCTGCAGAAGGAGTCGTTCCTCATATCGTTCTCGAGAAAGAATTTGATCGTGTGCTTATGGAAGAAACCGGCAAAGATCCGGACCACTATTACCCGGCTTGCGGTATTGTCCCGAAAATGGAATATGCAAAAGTTATTCACAGAGCTATTCCGCTTGTAAAAACCATAAACATTTATCTTTCTGTCAAAATGATGAAAATTCTTACAAACTTTATGGTATGCGATGACCAAGGAAGAAAACGCAGAATCATCGGAAAAATTCTGAGCTTTGGAGGAAAATCCATCGGCTCCGTAATCGAACACTTTATGACCGCCGAGGCGGTAGAACAGGCAAAGGCGCCAATCCCTGAATTAAAGAGGCTGTATCAGGAGGCAATCCCCGAAACGGCAGAATATCTGAAGGAACTTTATACCTTAAGAGAAGGTGCATATCATCTGAGCGCACGATGGAATCGTACCTATAATGGCTGAGACATTGGCAAATATATCGAAATAATTCGGGCGTTTATGAAATATCATATCGGTTAGTCATATTCCGGACATGTTGGCATAAGTTATTTAATAAATAAATGCCAGGCAGGTGAGGTGGAATATGAGGATGGAGACATATTGCCGCTGTCACGATCGTGACGGCGGTATTGTTGTTTACACAGACTTCTGCTTCCGTACAAGGAGGAGAAAATAAGATACCTCAGATGGTAGATATGACACCGGCTATCGAGGAACCGTCAGAACTACACGCATTATCGGCAGTCTTGATGGATGGAGATTCCGGCAGAGTGCTTTATGAAAAGGATGGAAAGACACCTCTTGCAAATGCTAGCACAACAAAAGTACTTACCTGTATTGTGGCATTGGAGAGTTCGCCGGGAGATGATTATGTACAGGTTTCCCAGAATGCAGCTTCCCAGCCGGAAGTCAGGCTGGGACTTCAGAAAGGAGAACAGTACTATCTGGAGGATCTTTTATATTCTCTGATGCTGAAAAGTCACAACGATACAGCAGTCGCCATCGCAGAACACTGTGGGGGAACAGTGGAAGGCTTTGCCAGAATGCTGAACCGAAAAGCAAAACAGATTGGATGTAAGGATACGTACTTTATTACGCCAAACGGTCTGGATGCGCAGGACGAAAATGGCAAACATCATACGACCGCAGAGGATCTGGCACTGATCATGCGGTATGCCATCAAAAATAAAACTTTCCTGCACATTTCCCAGACCAGAGATTACACTTTTTCAGAAATCACAGGAAAACGGACTTTCTCCGTACATAATGCCAATGCACTGCTTGATATGATGGACGGAGTTCTCGCAGGAAAAACAGGCTATACTTCCCAGGCAGGGTACTGCTATGTGTGTGCCTGGGAAGAGGAAGGGAAAACTTTTGTAGTCAGTCTTCTTGGCTGCGGATGGCCCAATCATAAAACATACAAATGGAGCGATACGAAAAAACTGTTAAGCTACGGGGCCTATAATTATGACTATGAAACCTACTGGCAGGAGCCACATACGAGTAAGATTCTGGTAACGGATGGGGTGGAAAATATGCAGAATATAGGTGAGAAAGTCTATCTGAGGGGTAAATGCAGCGTAACATCCGAGGACCGTGAAAAAGAAATACTTCTCAAAAAAGGGGAGGCAGTAACCTGCAAGACGGAAATTCCACAGAAGGTAAGCGCCCCGGTTCTGAAAGGGGAGAAACTGGGACGTATCGCTTATTATCTGGATGGAAAACTGATCGATTTCTATCCTGTTTATGCGGAAAGATCTGTAGAGAAGATCAGCTTTAAATGGTATACAGAAAAGGTATTTCACGATTTTTTCCATTAAAATACTTAATGAAAGAGCTGAAAAGGCAGGGAAAAGAGATAAAAAGACAACGAAAACAGGTTGATTTCAGGAAGAAGGATGTCTATAATAAATACGGAGAGATTTTCTTAAAGTATGTAAGGGAATCTCTTCATATCCTGAATACAGGCATAAAACGTACAAAACAGGCAGCAAAAGTTTTTGATGGAAACATTTCTATCGGATATATTCACACACAGGGCCGCAATTTTATCCCAAAGCTGGTCAGAGCCTTGCCATAGAATCATTTGT
>NZ_JBWLUT010000131.1:0-5017 GCF_056504575.1 Blautia sp. CGZ-1-C1 | reverse complement strand
GAAATCCCCCACACTTTCCTATCGTCTGTGTGGTTAAATTTCCATACATGGATAACTATAACTACCACAAAGGTATGAATGTAATCATTCAGGAATTAAAGGATCTGTTAAAGACAAAAAGCATTGGCACTGACTCTGACCAGGCATTATTGCTAGATTTTCAGGTAGACCTTGGAACCATTTATCTGATGACTGCCAATCTTCCGCAAGCCAAAACATATTTTAAAAGAGCTTTCAAAATATATGAAAATATCTGGGCTGATGAACCGGAAATGATTGAGGCAAAATGTCAGGAAATCCAAGAGTTATATCCACAGGTTGGTTTCTTTCTTGGACAACAGATATCAAGTTTTTTAACAAAACAGGCATAATTTGGGGGAGAAAGTATTTATTTCAGTTTTTCATATATATCTTATATAATGACAATGTGTTGACATTAGGCGCATATTTGAATATACTATACTTGAATGGAGGTGTTCTGTATGGCAACAACTAATTTAAATATTCGTATAGACAAGGCAATCAAGGACCAGGCGGAGGAAATCTTCAATGAGCTTGGTCTGAATATGACAACTGCTGTAAACATGTTCCTGAGAACCGCTATCCGTGAGCATGGTATTCCTTTTGAATTAAAACTGGAAGTACCGAATGATACAACAGCCACTGCCATTGAGGAAGGCAGAAAAATGATGAAGGATCCTTCTGCTCCGCGTTATTCCAGTATGGATGCGCTTAAGGCAGCTCTCGACGTATGAAATACGACATTCAGTTTACCAATCAGTTTAAAAAGGATTTGAAGCTTGCCAAAAAGCAAAATAAAAATCTTGATAAGCTGTTTGAGGTAATCGGTATTCTGGCGAATGGCGGTACGCTGGATGCAAAATACAGGGATCATGACCTTACAGGAAACTACAAAGGCACGCGTGAGTGTCACATCGAACCGGACTGGCTGCTTATTTATGAGATTTGTGGAGATGTTCTTGTTTTGATGCTTTATCGCCTTGGTTCACATTCTGAGCTGTTTTAAGAAAATAAGTACAAATCGGGAATTTGGAAAGGGATGCACTGCCATGCTGAGAAAGTTGAATTGTTTTTTAAACATCGTTATTGGTTCATCAATAGGAGTTTTCATTGGATTCGGAATTTATAAGTTCTGGCACTTTAAAACCTACCCAAATTTATATGCCATACAGTCTGCACCGTGGTACACAGAGCTGCTGTTGGATGGTGCCTTGGTGGCTGTTGTGGTGGTCGTATGTATTATCCTAAAGCTGATTACTCGGAAAAAGTCAAAGCCATAACTTCCAATTGAACAAAATCGCTGCGCGATGGCCTGCCAAGGCTATGGCGCAGTTTTTCTTTACACTTTAATAAAAAAGCAGTGGGAGCCAAATCCTACAAGTAGTATTGTTAAGTCACCACAACCAACAATCAAACAGGATCGACATCCCCACTGTCTATGAAAAGAATACCATTGAGCTGCCTTTCTGGCAAGCAGTTTTATTATGCTAATGCTCCTCCATGTAAGCAGTGTTTATACATTTACGATTTGCTTTACATGGAGGATTTTATTATGTACGAAGAAATTTTTAATCAGATTAGATCTGCTGCGAATAAACGGAATCTCAAGGATTCCACGATTCATGCATACTGTACCAGTGTTGCTCTTTTTTGAACCACACAGCCAAGGATATAGATGCATTAACAACTGACGATGTTGATACATTCCTAACTGAAAAGAAACTTTCCGGGGCTTCACCAGAAACATACAATCACTACCATTCAGGAATCCGCTTCTTTTACAAAAAGAGTATTGAAGATGAATTGGGATGATGATGACATACCTCGTATGAAAAGGGACAAGAAAGTTACCAACGGTGCTTACAAAAGCAGAAATATCAGCTATTCTTGATGCTACACCAAATCTGAAGCATAAAGCTATGATCGCTACTATGTATTCAGGTGGACTTCGTGTTTCAGAAGTCACACACCTTCATTACCCCATCTTCAAGCTGAAGCTCACCGATTCTCTCAATGATTGCTTTAGCATCCTTTGCAGACAGTTTCTTTTCTATCGCTTCCGGTGTAATTTCCAATAGTTCTGCAATCTGTGCGATTGCTTCCTCTCTGTTTTCCAACTTGCCCGGAACGATTCCAACCAAAGATGCTGTACCTTTTCCTGCAAGGACACGTCCGTTCCTATCCAGAATTTCTCCTCGTTTCTGCCTGTGTCAGTGGAAACTCTTACTTTATCTGTAGAAGTTAGATTCGGAAAAATCATGGAATCATCCCAAACCAACTTATATCCTTCTTCGTCCTTTAGGAAAAGTGCTTCATTCTCTAACTGCACATATGTGTAGATTATTCTATCAGGGAAAAACAACATCGCCCAATTTAGAAACCATTATTGCAAGAAATATTATTCCTATTAGACCCGATAGGCACCGGGAACGAAAGCTAACAGCAAAAGCATTTCATGGTTTCCTTTATAGAGTAGCATAAAACAAATGAAAAGAATACTTATTTTAGGCAGATGTGAATCTGTCTTATTTGTGTATCATAAATACAGAAAAGCAGGAAAGCTATTCACTTTCCTGCTATATTTCTTTAGAGTCTGCCTTCTTGCAATGTTAACTTAATGACATTGGCCGGAAGGTATCATACATTTTCGCAAAAGTGATACCTTTTAGCAAAAGCCTATTATTCAGTAGAGTCTCAAAACACCCCTCTGTTTTAATATTCAAATGTTTCATTCAAAAGACCTGAAAACACACATTCATTTTCTCCCCTTAATATCCTACAAGCCGCAGAAAATCAAGGTTTCTTTGAAAGCAGACAAACGGTTTCAATATTCGCCTGAACTTTGATTTTATACTGCATAGCGAAAGTGTGCAATAGATTTTCAAAGTGGGGTAAGAAATTCCCCCCATCTTCCCTTGATTATTTGTTATTTTTTGCTTCGGCAAGTAAAACAGCTTTTTTCAATGGATTAGTTGTCCTTTCAGCCAAAGATGCCGCATCATACTTGTCATTATAACTTAACGCCCTTCCACTTAACCAAATATCTATTTGATAATCCTGTTCTTTTAAGATTTCAATATCTCTTTCTGAAATTTGCAAATATTCTGGTTTCAAATACGCAAACAGACTAGTGGAAATTTCTTGCTTTGGTAATTTCTTTATTTTGAATCCTTGTTCTTTCCAAGTAGATAATATTATCTTTTCTCCATTATAAGGTACTGATTTACATTGTGAAACAAGACTATCATATGTCATCACACGAATATCATTATCAGACTTTTCTGCAAACATTGCTCTTCGTTTTTCTGAATTATCTTTTTCAGCATTTCTTCCAATAACTAATACATATTTAAACCTTACAGAATTCTCGTTTAGAGGAACTCTTAATTTATCTATTTGATGAAGAATTGCTTCTCTATTTTTATTGACATATGCCTTCCAAGATGTAATCTGATCATATGCATGATTAAACTCTGAATGAAAATAAATATTTTCCTTATCATTTGTAAAAATCTTCTTTTTTGCATCTTCCAATTCAACTAATACAAATTCCCAATAATCAGAACTCTTAGTTAAATATGCAAAATCCGTCACAAATTCATTACCCAACTTAAATTTGGAAATCACACAATTCATATGCAAATAATGATTTAGCAAAAAAGGCATTGGTATGAATATAGTATTTTCCTCAAGAAATTCCTGTATCTGATTTTCTGTATTACCGTTCTTCCCTATAACATCAAAATATTGTTCAAGCAATTTTTCTTCTAACTTCATCAAACTCCCATCTCCTTACTGCCGGATAACTTTATCAGCCAAATTTGTAGAATCAACATATATTCTCCCCATTGTTTGAGCCGCCTTAATTTTGTTATCAAGCATTTCTCTCAGGGTGTACATTCCTTCTGTAATTGGAACTAAATCCCCACCGTCTACCAAAATAGTCCTAAGTGCCTTTCCTGTTGTCAGAGCTTGTACGGAATCAGGCGAAAAACCATTTACAGAAATAAATACTCCTCTTCCATACATCTTCCCTTCTACTTTTGCTGCAAACTGATACAAGCTATCAGATGCACTCCATTTATCATGCCACTTAGCTTCTATTATGTAATGCTCTCCATCATACTTTATTGAGCCATCAATCTGTTCTCCTACAATTTTAAACGGTTCTGTAACTTCTATACCCTCATTTAAAAATAATTTTTTTAGGAATTCCTCAAATAAATATCCTCTTCGCTGTGCATTTATTTCTTTTCCGTTCTGATCTTTTCCACTAAATAAATTTAAGAAGATCTCTTTTAATTCATTTATACTAATGCTGATATCTTTCCGCTTTCTTTCCTGTTCTTCTTGTCTTTGTCTTTCCTGCTTTATTTTGTAATCCCGAATTTCTTGAAGTTGTTTTAAATGGCTGATATTTCTTTTTGCTTCGCTCTCACTCAGTTTGTTCAATTTCTGAAAATAATAAGGATCGAAATAATTCCATTCCGTTAGTTCCTTTAACATACACCTAAATTGTCCTATTCCCGAATCACTTCTTTTTTCTAAATTAGTAAAAATTTTATCTACAATTTCAGCCCTATGCAATTCTTTATATTCACTTTCCGGCATCAATTCCCTTGAGGTACAACCAACTTTTTTCATAAAATCGACTATATCTTTTTTCGGCCAAAAAATAGACAAAATGCATCCTTTCATGCAATCCATTATATCTTTAGGAAATGTAGTACCCATTGAAATCTATCGCCTCCCTACTTGTTCTTCTTTTTTTATTCAACTCCTCATACCCCATGATGCAAAACAACTTTTGCTAAAAAATATCCTTTCGCCAAAATGTATATCTCCTGTTCCAAAAAGCCTATCCCCTGGGGTAAATCTCCGATTATATCATCACTCTACGGAAACAGAAACAGACATCTATTTTATTTCCAAAATGGCGAAATCCTTTGATTTATTGGGCTTTTCTCGACAGAAGGCAGACTGTCTCCACGATACT